>JAAXVE010000173.1 GCA_013335665.1 Candidatus Falkowiibacteriota bacterium | reverse complement strand
TGATCCTGTTTCTGTCGCGTTATTTTTCTTCTGCATCCTTAAAGGTGGCGCCCATGAAGCATCTCCTTGTTACTGGGCTTGGCACTTTTTTGCTTTTTGCCTTGATTATTCTCCAGCCGGATTTCGGTTCGGCCATGCTTTTGTTCACTTTGTGGTTGATTATCATTATTTTAGCCGGACTGGAAAAGAAATATCTTGTCACCTTGTTTTTTATAGTGGTCGTACTTTTTGTCGGGGCTTGGTCTTTCTATTTTAAAGACTATCAAAAGCAGCGTATCCTTACCTTTGTGAACCCGTCTTTTAACCCGCTGGATCAGGGCTATAACGTGGCACAAGCGATCATTGCTGTAGGTTCTGGCGGCATGACCGGTCGAGGTATCGGCTTCGGCTCGCAATCGCAGCTAAAGTTTTTGCCTGAGAGTCAGACCGACTTTATCTTTGCCGTCGTGGCAGAAGAACTGGGTTTCTTGGGGGTGGGATTGGTGCTTATCTTCTTTTCATTGTTTTTTTACCGTTGCCTAGCCAATCTTAAGAATGTTAAAAGCGACTTTGGCGTCTTCTTTGTCTTGGGCGCCGTCTCATTGGTCTTTGTGGAGATGTTTATAAATATAGGGATGAATCTTGGCATCTTGCCTGTGATCGGCATTGCACTGCCATTTTTGTCATATGGCGGCAGTTCGGTTATCGCCAATCTCGCAATGGTTGGCGTGCTGCAAAGTATTGTTATACGCTCAAAGATAAGCTACTAAGATTTATTGCAAAATCAATTAAGGATTGCTAGGATTAATAGTAGCTAGCAGCCAGCTCAAACCCAGGCATAGCAAGAGGAGGTAATCCATGGAAACTGCGATCTCTATCAAGGGTAAAATGGTCAAGCTGACCACTACTGTTCTTCCAACATGCATCAAATGTGGTGCCATAATCCATGTGATCTCAGGAAAACCCCCGAAAGACGGCTTTTGGATTTGCGACAAGTGCTGAATCTTCCGGTTTTTCCACCAAACGACACAACCCGCGCCCAGTCAGTAAGGCTGGGTTTTTTATTTTTCTTTAATCCATTCCCTGGTTATCCATTTTTTTATCAGCGCCTCCTCTACATCGATTTCAAGAGTCTCTGCGATGACGAAAATCAACCCCAACACGTCAGCCAACTCTTTTGATATTGTTTTTTTTGATTCAGGTAAAGGTAGGTATTTCTCAGGGCGGCACTTTCTTTCGTGGACTAGATATGACTGGACAAATTCGCCAAGTTCTTCGGTTAATTTTAAAATCAAGTATTCATCGGTCATTTTGATGCCATCCCTCTTGAGATTATTTAAAAATACATTTGAAGCTTCTTTTTGCAAATGTTTTAATAGCATTATTTTTTTATTGATTATTTAAGTATTTTATGAGATTTTTTGGTGCGTGTGTTGTGCATAATGCCGGGTAGTTTATTTTTTTTAATGACTGCATTGATTACGGCTTGGACTTCCTTGTCGGGCAGATGTGCCTGATCAAATCTTTTTTCTAACAAGTCGGTTACGTTTTCGTAAGTCCTAGCTAACAAGTTCAAGGCATGCAGTAACTCCTTCTTGCCTTGTTCGTCTTTGGCGTGCCGTTGGAAGCCGCGGATCAGATCATAGACGACGTGCGGTTCGCAAATAGGGAGTTGTGCGCCTTCGTTGAGTGGAACATAGGCCGCAATCGTTTTTTTGCCAGCCAGGACGGCGCCGACAAACCTATGCATGCCGTCGAAAGTACGATATAGGCCATTTTTGTCCGGACCGCGCAAGAGAATCGGCTCTTCGCTGAAGGAGGCCTCTTTAAAAAACTTTTTCTTAATCGCAACATTGTTTTCGACCAATTCTTTGAACCTTTCGATGTTTCCGCTACATTGATCTAGAAGGACACTGTTCCACTCGCGAGTAGTACCGGTAAATAATATCTTGTTGATCGGGATGCGCTTTTTCTTATATTTGATTTTGGGATTGGCAATGAAATCGCCCATCCAATTCAAGCGGACGCCTGCATTTACCAAAATCTTGCTGCGCGGGTCAAGTTTGGCCAAGCTGGATTCTTCTTCGTGGTCAGCTAAATTGCTTAAATATTCTTCGAATTTTGTCATTTTATATATTAAAAATTATTTCTAGTAGAAGGCACTGGGTTAGGGTAGTTGACTTTTTATAAGAAGTGTGCTTAAATATACTTTTGCGCATAGCGCCATTTCAGGAGGAGGGAATGAGTA
>JAAXVE010000055.1 GCA_013335665.1 Candidatus Falkowiibacteriota bacterium | reverse complement strand
CCGGTAGCCGCCGCCATTGGCGCTGATATCCCCATCGGATCAGCGTCGGGACACATGATAATTGATATTGGTGGCGGAACTGCCGAAATGGCTGTTATATCATTGGGCGGCATCGTTGCCTCGACTTCTGTCAGAGTTGGCGGTACCCGCTTTGATAGTGCAATTATCGATTTCGTCAGACGCAAATATAATCTCTCCATCGGCGAACGCACCGCCGAGGAGATAAAGATCAATATCGGTTCAGCCTTATATCTGGAAAACAAGCTGACTATGGAGGTGCGCGGACGTGACATCGTCACTGGCTTGCCTAGAAGTATTATTGTTACGAGTAATGACGTGACCGAGGCTTTGCAGAATGAGCTTGAGGCGATAATTAATGCTGTTAAAAAAGTCTTGCACGAGACTCCGCCAGAGCTTTCTTCGGACATTATGGATAAGGGCATGGTCTTATCGGGCGGCAGCTCTTTGCTGCGTAACATTGATCAGCTGCTATCCCGCGCAACCGGAGTTCCAGCTTACGTCGCGAACGATTCATTGCTATGCGTTGCCAAGGGTACAGGCATTGCCTTGGAAAATCTGGATTCATACAAGCGCAGCATTTTAGCGACAAAGTAAATAATTTTTTACTGATATGATAATCGGCATCGATGCCAGTAGGGCGAATCGCAAGCGTAAAAGCGGCACAGAATGGTACGCTTTTTACCTGATAAAGCAATTGGCCCTGATCGACAAGGATAATCAGTATATCCTCTATACTGACGAGCCTTTGGCTCCTGATCTAGTAAACTTAGATCCTCTAGGAGACTGGATTAATGAAGAACTTTATGATACTGATGGTTATCAGATTATCAGGAGTCCGCACAATAATTTCCGCGGGAAAGTCCTTACTTGGTCATTCGGTTATTTATGGACCCACTTGCGTCTTTCGTGGGAAATGTTGTTTCATCGGCCAGATGTTTTGTTTGTGCCATCGCATGTCTTGCCGCTTATTCATCCGCGGCGCTCAGTTGTGACCATACACGATGTCGGCTTTGAACGCGACGACTTGCTTTATCCCAAGTCCAGTCTTGGCCCGAATGACAAATTCAAGAAGCGACTGGTCAATTTGCTGGTCAGGGTTTTTACCCGCGGGCGCTTTGGTGCTAATGTCCGGGATTACCTGACCTGGTCGACGCTCTATGCTCTGAAAAGGGCTTCAAAAATTATTACTGTTTCCAAGTTTTCACAGCAAGAGGTGATTGATGTTTACAAGAAAGAGCTCCCTCTGAAGTGTTTTGAAAAAATAAATGTCATACATAATGGCTATAGCCGAGAGTGCTATAAGGTAATAGATGATCAGCCCGCGATTGACAAAGTATTAAACAAGTACGGAATCACTCGCCCCTTTATTTTCTATTTGGGCCGGCTTGAGAGAAAGAAGAATACTCCGCGGCTAGTCGAAGCATTTGGTATGATGCAGCAGAAGATCCAGGGGTATACCTTGGTTCTGACCGGCCGTGCCAGTTTTGGTTATGAGGAAGTCGAGTATATGATCAGTGAATACAGACTTGATTCCAAGGTTTTGAAGACAGGATGGGTGAGCGAATTCGATCTGCCGTATATCTTCAACGGGGCCTCTGCCTTTATCTTCCCGTCACACTATGAAGGTTTTGGCATTCCTTTGCTTGAAGCTATGGCCTGCAATGTCCCTATCGCTGCTTCTAATGTTGCACCCATAGAAGAAGTTGCTGGCGACGCTGCACTATATTTCGACCCAGCTTCAGCCCAATCGATAAGTGATTCTTTGTTTAGAGTATTAACCGACGAGAAATTGGCAAATGATTTACGTGCGAAAGGTTTGGCAAGGGTGGAGAAGTTTGGTTGGGAAATAACTGCAGCTGCAACTCTTGAAGTTTTGAAAAAAGCATAGTTGGAGTATTTAACGCTTTTGTGTTATAATATTGTCAGAATTTAAAGTTGAACCTGAAAAAGATGAATCAGTTTTCTTATAAAAATATCAATACGAATAAAAGCCAGCGTCTCCTTACGTTGGCTTTGGTTTTATTGTTGGTGATTTTCACCACTTCCAAAAGCCAGTCTGCTCAAGCTGACGTTTCGTTTCTGCCTGCGGACTCAATTTTAATAAAGTACAAAGGCGTTCTTGAGCCGGTTGAGCTGTCACGAAGCAGTTGGGATTTTTCTGATCCAGAAAGAGAAATGTCATATATCCGCAAGCAGACAGGAGTGGAGTGGGTTGAAAAGAATTATCTTTATCACGCCGCTATCATACCGGCTGACACGTTTTACAATAAGCAGTGGTATCTGCAGAAGATTAAAGCTCCAGCTGCTTGGGATGTAGAGCAGGGGAGTCGATCGATCACGATCGCGGTAATCGACTCCGGCGTCGATATTAATCACCAGGATTTGAAAAACAATATCTGGGTCAATACTGATGAGATACCGAATAACGGCAAAGACGACGACAATAACGGTTTTATCGATGATGTGAACGGCTGGGATTTCGTCAATAAGACAGCTGATCCGCGCCCGAAGTTTCAAGCCGGCTTTACGGGCGAGGTGTTGCACGGTACGGTTGTAGCTGGTATTGCCGCAGCTGAAGGCAATAATGCAGCCGGCGTTACCGGTGTTGCCTGGAGATCGCGTATCATGCCTTTAAAGATACTAAATGACAAAGGCGAAGGTACGGCAGGCAATGTTATAAGGGCGATCGATTATGCCATAATGAACGGCGCTAATATCATTAATCTAAGCTTTGTCGGCTTTGGCTATAGCCAGGGCATGGACGAAGCTATCCGTCGTGCCTACGAAGCTGGCGTCGTAGTGGTTGCCGCCGCAGGCAATGAGGCTGATAATCGAACAAGCGACGTCAATCTTAATGCTAAGCCTTTGTATCCAGTCTGTTTGGATGGTCGTCCAGGAGAGAACCGCGTCATCGGCGTTGCAGCTACAGACGCGATGGACCAGAAGACTTATTTTTCCGGCTATGGCTCTAACTGCGTCGATATTACAGCGCCAGGTGTGAGTATTTTTAGTACCTCGGTCGCTTCGCCCAGCAACACTTTGAACAACGAACCGCTCGACAAGCTTTATGACGGCTACTGGTCAGGCACCTCGGTCGCCACACCTCAGGTGAGCGGTGCGTTAGCCTTGATATTTTCAGCTAATCCATCATTCAATCGCAAGCAGGCTATCTTTAATCTCTTGAACAATACGGAAAATATCGACAGGTTAAATCCTGATTACTTTGGGCAGCTCGGACATGGCAGACTAAATTTGACTTGGTCGGTCACGGCAGCTAAGAACGTCTTATTGAACGAACAACGTGCGATCATAACAACATTGATTAATGGTGCGACTTCTACGACGATAAAAATAATGGAGCCGGAAGGGAAGAAGGTGCTGAATGAATTCAAGGTTGAAAATACAGGCAAGTCTGGCGTGAATATCGCTACAGCCGATGTTGACGGCGATAGCGCAGAAGAAATTATCGTTGCACCCACAGCTGGCAGCAAACCCTTGATTCGAATATTTGACCAGAAGGGGAAAATGAAATCCCAGTTCATGGCCTTTGTTTCTTCATTTCGCGGCGGTGTCAACGTGGCTGTCGGTGATGTCAATTCCGATGGCACGCCTGAAATAATCGCCGCAGCCGGACCTGGTGACTCGCCGCAAGTCCGCATCTTTAAAAATGGTAGCAAGTTGGAAGGCCAATTCATGGCCTACGACAAAAAATATCGTGGCGGCGTTTTAGTTTCAGTCGCTGACGTAGACGGTGGTAACGTGAATAGAAAAGATGAGATTATTACTGCACCCACCTCTGGCGGAGCTCCTGAAGTCAAGGTCTTTAGTAATAAAGGTGTAAAGCTTTCAAGCTTCATGGCCTACGACAAAAAATTTGATAAGGGAGTCAGCTTGGCAGCTGCTGATGTTAACCATGACGGTCTGGCAGAAGTTGTTACTGGTGCAAGAACGGGCGGTGCTCCTCATGTCAGAGTTTTTAATTCACGCGGGTCGATGCTGAGCTCATTTTATGCCTATTCGCAAGATAATCGTGATGGAGTAAAGGTCTCCGTGTTGCGCCTGGAACAGAAGTAGAAGCCGTCTTTAAAATATGTTAAAATAAGATATAAACAAAAATATGGAATCACAATCGATTTTCGATAAAAAAAACGTACTAGTCATAGGTGGTGCCGGCTTTGTCGGCTCGCATCTTTGCGACAGGCTGGTTAAGGAATGTAAAGTGATTTGTGTCGATAATTTCGTCACCGGCGACGAGAATAATATCGACCATCTCTTGTCAGAACCTAACTTTAAGTTTATCAATCACGACATTTCTGAACCATTAAACTTAGAAGCTTTGCCAGAGTTAGAGCAGTTCAAGGTGCAGTTCCAAGGTATTCAGGAGATATACAATCTAGCTTGCCCGACCTCGCCTCGCAATTTCAACAATCACTTGTTGCATAATCTTTTTGCTAATTCCCGAGGAATCATCAACTCATTAGAGCTTGCAGCCAAGTACCATGCCAAATTCCTTCATTATTCTTCATCTGTTGTTTACGGCGCCAGGTTGGAAGGACAGAGCAAAATAAAAGAGGATTTTTTGGGAGTGGTTGATTTTCTCTCACCCCGAGCTTCTTACGACGAGGGTAAACGTTTTGCAGAGACGGCAGTCGTGACTTACGGACAAGTGCATAAATTCGAAACCAAGATAATGCGCCTCTTCCGCACTTACGGGCCACGCATGAAATTGAATGACGATCAGATGATACCTGACTTTGTCAGTGACGCTTTGGATGGTAAAGATCTTCTGATATACGGCGATGAAAATTTCAGCTCATCTTTCTGTTACATCTCTGATGTGATTGACGCTTCGCTTAAGCTGATGGAAAAAGAAGGCGATGACGTTATAAACATCGGCTCTGACACCTTGGTTAATCTGACAGAACTTGCTAACAAGATCATAAAGATGGTTGGATCAAATTCCAAAGTGCTGCATCAGCCAGAAATCCTGTTCATGTCGCAGCTTCCTATACCAGATATTAGCAAGGCGTTAAATGATCTGGGTTGGCTGCCGATTGTTACTCTGGAGAAAGGCCTTGAAAAAGCCATTTACGAGCTTCGCGCCAGCAAAGGTCTTATTAGAATTTCTTGATATGAAAGCAAAGGTCTATTGCATTATCCCCGCCCTGAATGAAGAGAAGAATATCGTTCCTGTCATCAAATCTGTGCTGCCGGTAGTCGATTGCGTTGTCGTAGTCGATGACGGTTCCAAAGACAATACGGCTGCCTTGTCCCAGGATGCCGGGGCCACAGTTTTACGGCACGTGATAAATCGTGGCCAAGGCGCAGCGCTCCGTACTGGTACGCGTTTTGCTGTCCAGTGCTGCGCAGATATAATCGTTCATTTCGATGCTGACGGCCAGTTTTTGTCAGAGGACATCGCCACAGTTATTGCTCCGATTGTTCGAAATGAGGCTCAGATCGTCTTTGGTTCGAGGTTCTTGCTGAAGAAAAGCACTAACATGCCTAAGGCTAAGGAGTATCTGATCATGCCTTTGGCAAGGCTGGTAAACCGTTTGCTGTTCAAGGTTGAACTGACTGACCCTCAGAGTGGCTTCAGAGCATTTACGCCGGAAGCTTTTAAGAAGATCGCTTGGCAACAAGACGGAATGGCCCACGCCTCTGAGATACGGGCTAAGAGCGTACGCTCGGGTTTTGTCGTTACGGAGGTGCCGATTACGGTCATCTATCACCATTTCGGCCAGAAGTTTTCTGGGGGATTCAAGATATTGAAAGATTTATTAATAGCTAGGCTAAT
>JAAXVE010000054.1 GCA_013335665.1 Candidatus Falkowiibacteriota bacterium | reverse complement strand
TGGGGGTTGGCTTTTTCGCAAAGAAGTGCGAGATTAGCCCACTCTTCCTTGATGAAGCTGTTGATTATCGTGTAGTTCTCTGTTTCCGACCAAGACGCGCTTTCTGGTCTCAGTAGATAAGACCTTCTCAGCTTGTCCATTTCCGACTTAATCCATAGACAGGATATCTCTTTTCCAACTTTGCCATCCATGGCTTGTTCTGCCATGATGCGCAGAGCTTTGAGCGAAGTCAGACCTTTGCGATATGAGCGGGATTGCAGCAAAGCGTGCTGCACATCTGCCAGATGAAGTATGTCAGCCTCTGACACGTCAATTCCCAGCTGTGGGATGCGAAAAACCGATTCTGGCGCGGCTTTGCGGTAGTTGTGGTGTTGACTTGCTACTTTCGCAGCCTTTTTAAGGCCGTAAAATTCAAGAATCTGTCTCGAAGCATCTTCGTGAGTCTCTACGATTTCGCGTTCGTGAGGTTCGAACGGCCCTTTCTTGAACATTATGTTCGGGTCAACCGTGATTTTACCGATGTCGTGATGCAAACAGCCTTGCTCGAAAGCAGGTACGTCTTTCATGAGATCGCGCAGGCGGATGGTTCCGTTGGGCAGGGGCAGTTTGTGTTCGCGCGTGATTTGGTCTCGTGCGAAGAAGAGTGTCTGGATGTTGTGATCGACCGTGCCATGGTCGTATTCCCGAAGTGTGGCGAGCAGTTCCCAGTCGAGATCGGTAATGAAATCGACGTGTTCGAGGCGGAGCGCAAAACTACATTTTGCACGGGTAATTGCTTCTTCGGTTGGAGTGGTCAGTCTGGCGATGGTGTTATTGGTAAGCATGGCTTGCCTCCTTGTTAGCTTGGGAGTTGTCTCCCTAACTAAAAGGTGGCTTGGTTGGAAAATATAGGGAGACTAACTCGGGTTACGAGTGAATGTTTAGTTTCGGTTGTGTTTTTTTACGTTTTCTGTGTCGTGTTTTTCTCCTTTCCTTTGACTGTGAGTTTGTGAGTTATGTGATGTATGAGTTGTCTGTATATTTTCCGCAGCTTATGCTCCGGTATTTTTTGGCTTAGGTTAGTTTTTAAATGAACCTTTAAAACATTAAAACTTAGCACATTTTTTGATATTTGTAAAGGCTTTTGCCTGGTTTTTTAGAAACTGCCTTCGTCACCCGTATAAGCTTGAAAAATAGGCATAAAACGCGAAGAAGGGCAGATCTTTGATGATCCGCCCTTCGGTGGTTCTTGAGTGGCGCTATTGTGTAGCGACACTATTTTTGGGGGTGATGAGCCTTCCATCGACTTCTATTGCTCCTGCTTCAATAAGCTTTGATATCATTCTGGTGGTAGTTTCCCTTGAAACATAACAAAAGTTGCCGATGTCTTCATGTCTCATCTGGATAGCCCTTTTTAATGGGTCTTTTTGGTGAATGAGAATTAAAGCTTTCTCAACCCTTGAATAGGCATCCGGGATTGCCAATAATGAAATCTTCTGGTTCTGCTCCAGGTTTTTTTTAGCCAAGGAGCTCATAAATACCCGATAAAGCTTTGGATGCTTCTCTAACAACTGCCAGAAATCTTCCACTTCAATCCTTAGGGCCTTGGAGTGCTCCATAGAGATTAAGTCGAAGGGAAGCGGAAGCGGACTGTCTTCGAGCGAGCACTCGGCGAAAAATGAGGAAGCTTGGTAGATATGAGAAATAAAAGGTCTCCCGTCTTTTTGGTAGTTAATGGCTGATACCTTCCCAGTAGTCAAGAAATACAGCATCTTGCTTTTTTCTCCTTCCATCAGGATTATTTCGTTTTTCTCAAATACTACCTGTTTGAAGTATTGTGCCGCATCTTCGAGCTCCGTCTCTGACAACGACTTGAATTCGGGGAAAAACATGGAAAGCATGCTGGCCTTGCTGACGACGGGGTGAGAGGTGACTTCGGTGCCTTTTGCGTTAGTAAGCTTCTTCATGGATTTTCTCCTTTTTGTTGTGGGAGGCTGGCCTCCCCTAACAAATGGATGATGGAATTTGAAGGAGAGGCTTGCTCATCCCTAGTTATTTGGTTGTAGTGAGCCAAATGGCTGGATATTATAATTATTTAACAATAAATTCTTCAAAAAGTCAATAAATACTTCCTTTTTTTGTTAAAAAATACTATAATATAAATATTACTTAAAATTAGCCAAAAATATGAACATTGAGGAGAATCTAGAGCATGATATTCCGCTTGCCCAGTTCACGTCTTACAGAATTGGCGGTCCTGCCAAACATTTTATTGAAGTCGACACTCCTGAAGGAATTGTCGAAGCGATCAGGTGGGCTAAGAAAAACAATGAAAAATACTTCATTTTAGGTGGTGGCAGCAACATCCTTATCGCCGACAAAGGATATAATGGACTGATTATCAAGAACAGTTATCAGTACATATATCGTGACGGCACTGAAATGACTTGCAGCAGCGGACTTTCTCTTGCCCGCGCCTGTTTGTCGGCGAGCCGCCATGCCTTTTCCGGCTTAGAGTGGGCGGCCGGCATCCCCGGTACGATAGGAGGAGCGGTTAATGGCAATGCCGGTGCCTATGGCCAGTCAATGGCCGATATCGTCAAGAGCGTTAAAGTTTATTTGGTAGATGAAGACAAAATAGTCGAGTACACTAACGAAAAGTGCGGTTTCGCTTACCGCTATAGTAATTTCAAACTAGGTAATCAGGTCATTCTTGAGGTTGTTTTGCAGTTAAAAAAGGGGAAAACGGAGGAAATACTCCAAAAAATGCAAGAATACGTCGCGAACAGGGTTAGTAAGCACCCTAAGTTTCCTAGCGCCGGGTCGGTCTTTAAGAATGTGCCTTTATCCGAGTTGACTTCGGTAGACCCTGATGTGATAGAGCATGCAAGGAGCGACGGGGCGATTCGCAACGATAAACTGTCAGCCGCCTGGCTGATTGAGAGTATTTACATGAAAGGTAGGTGGGTTGGTGGGGCTAGGATTAGTGAAGTTCACTCCAATTTCATCACGAATGAAAGCTTAAAAGCCTCTGCTGAGGACATTATCGTACTCATGAGTCTTATCAAACAGAAGGTTAGAGTTACCTACGGAATCCAGCTCAAGGAAGAGATAACATATCTCGACTACTAAAAAATAGCCAATTTTAAATAAAAACAGGTAAGTAAAAATTGCCTGTTTTTATAGTTGACTAATCTCAAATAATATGCTATATTATTATTGCTAAAATACGATTAGGCTAAATAGTCAAGTTAGCCGTTTCTTTTTGTAATAATAATTTCTTAACAAAAAGAGGAGTCGTGCTTGTCCGATTTTTCTAAGTCATATGGAAAACACTCCAAACCAAGGCGCTATCGCCGATGGTAAATCTATCCTGGACCAAATCCTCAACAACAACCAGGCTGAACAAGTAGCCCGATTGGATGCGGTAGAGATCACGGAAAACTTATTGAGTCAATTAAACGAACGTGAGCGCGATGTATTGCGTCGCCGTTTTGGCTTGGCTGGCACCGAGAAGGAAACTTTGGAGAACATTGGTGCTGCCCATAAGCTAACCCGTGAGCGCATCCGCCAGATCGAGACTTCGAGCGTCAAGAAATTACGCGCCTTGAAGAATCTGGAGGAGTACATCATCAGCTTGCGCCGCGCCATCAACCAGCTTCTGGAAGAGCATGGCGGTTTGATGGAGAAAGATTATCTCTTGAACAATCTAGTGAATTTCTCAGCCGGCGGTTTGCGCGGCAAAGAGGAAGAGGCGACTAAGCATAAGAATCATTTGGATTTCCTGATATCCCGATTATTGCATGACCATTTCGAGGAAGTCCGTTCTTCCAAGCATTTCAAGGATTCCTTCAAGTTGAAGCATCAAGTACTTGATCATTTGGAAGAAACTGCCAACGAGTTGGTCGGCAAGATTAAGGAAGTCAAACAGTTGTTCGCCACAGAAGAATTAATTTCGAAGTTAAAAGAACTTGAATCATTCCAGAAATATCAGGACAAGTTTGACCTTAACTACAATTTGGATATTTCCAATGTTTTGGGCGGCGAGCTTTTCCAGGAGAATGCAGATGTTATAAACGCCAACAAGGCGCTTTATTCTTTGTTACAGGCTTCAAAGCAGATTGAGCAAAACAAATTCGGTCATTGGGGATTGGCAGACTGGCGCGAGATCAGGCCTAAAACTATCAATGATAAGATTTATTTAGTCTTGAAGAACGAAGGCAAACCGATGCACTTCGTCGATATCACTACTAAGATCAACCAGATCAGCTTCGATGAGAAGCCAGCCAATGCTGCTACTGTCCACAACGAGCTAATTCTCGACGACAAGTACGTTTTGGTCGGTCGCGGCCTTTACTCTTTGAAAGAGTGGGGTTACAAGCAGGGCACCGTCCTTGACGTCATTAAGGAGATTTTGGAAAAAGACGGCAACGGCTTGACCCGTGATCAGATTATCGAACGCGTACTTGATCAGCGTCTAGTTAAAAAGGCAACAATCGTCCTCGCTTTGATGGACAGAGATTTGTTTGAAAAAGTCGATAACCGATACCAACTGAAGAAAAAAGAACTCTAAGATAAGTCGGAAAGGCGCTCAGAAGGGCGCCTTTCTGCTGTTTGGCAATAAACTGCCGAATGTGGTAAAATAAAAACACAAACAAAACAAAATGGACGGAAATATCGTAATAAATTTACAGCCAATATACGACTTTTTGGCACTGCCACCTGACACGATGATGATCAGGATTTTTGTATTATTCGGCTGGATACCATTGGTCGTAACCTTTCTCTGGGGTATTGTCCTAGTCTGGGTGGATTATCGCAACGGTATTTTTGCCAGCAAACAGAAATTCATCTTTCTAGCTATAGATGTGCCACGTGGGAACGAACAGTCACCCAAGGCCGTTGAAAATCTTTTTACCTATTTGGCCGGCGGCCATGGTTCGCTCAACCTAATAGATACCTATTGGGAAGGTAAGTACCAGCTTGGTTTTAGTTTTGAGATTGTCAGCATCGAGGGTTACACACAGTTTGTCATCCGCACGCCAGAGCCGTTCCGACACCTGGTTGAGACGGCAATCTACTCGCAGTATCCTGATGCGGAAATAACCGAAATAAACGATTACACTACCGACATGCCCGACACCTTTCCTGACGATGAGTGGGATGTCTGGGGTGCTGAGTTTGTCCAGGTTAAGCCTTTCGTTTACCCAATCAAGACCTACAAGGAGTTTGAACATCAGTATGGTCCTCCGGAAACGCATTTCCGCGACCCAATGTCTACCTTGATGGATCTTTGCTCAAGCCTTCATGCTGGCGAGCAGCTGTGGTACCAGATATTGGTTACGCCAACTGATTTTGAGTGGGCTAAGCAGGGAGAGGTTGAGATCTCGAAAATATTGAAAGAGAAGCCGAAGGCAAAGCCAAGTACGGTCAATAAGATAATCGACGAAGCATTGGGTTGGATCGATGCGGGTGCCGGCACCACCTTGAAACCGGGGGCTTCCGAAGCCAAGCCTGATGCCGCCCTTAAGATGATGGACTTGAAACCTGTGCAGAAAAAAGCTGTCGAAGGAATTCAGGACAAAGTCAGCAAGATGGGCTTTAAGTTTAAGATGCGCATGGTCTACCTAGCAAAGAAAGATGTCATGAACAAGCCGAAAGTAGT
The DNA here is from genome assembly GCA_013335665.1 of Candidatus Falkowiibacteriota bacterium. GTDB lineage: Bacteria > Patescibacteriota > Patescibacteriia > Patescibacteriales > GWE2-39-37 > JAAXUA01. The sequence goes on along the minus strand of JAAXVE010000054.1, from coordinate 261 downwards.
CAACGGCTTTGTTGGTTTTATAAAACAATTCTCCTTTAACGATTTGAATAATCTTAAGCCAGACATGAACGTGACCGCGACCTCGACGGCGTATCTTTTTAAGGATTCGCGCTTGCTTGCTCGTAAGAACCGTAATGTCAAAAGATACAAAGGCCGCTCCGGCTATGGTGCGCCTGCCGGTTTCATGAATTCGGAAGAGCTCGCCACCCTGTGGCACTTCCCGATAGAGCATGTTGTCAAAGCACCGATGTTACAAAAGGC
>JAAXVE010000172.1 GCA_013335665.1 Candidatus Falkowiibacteriota bacterium | reverse complement strand
CAACCACTGATCGCCCAGTATCATGCCAGCGGCCAGGCCCGAGGCCGGCTCTGACAAAGTGGCGAAAAGTTGCCGCCGGCACCACGACTTAAGCTTTAGGAGCTGTTGTTCTATAGCTGGCAAGCCACTCAATACTAGCGACTCCCGCTTTAAGATGGTTGGCTGATAACACAAAGAGTAGATACCGTCTTTTGCTAAATAGCGGTCATATGCGAAGTTATCTATGGGCGCCGGAGTTTTTAACTTACATTCAAATTTTATTTTTTCGCCATAACTGAATTCTGGGATTGTCGTCAATGACGCCAAGACCAAACCTGACAGCTTCTGTTGATGAGGCTCGAATAGCTCATCAGCAGCAATGACCAGCTTTTGGTCAGACTGACTGATCTCCGGTTCTTGGACGATTCGGCCGGAGATGACAACTTTTGTCTGATTAAATTTCCAGACTGCACTAGGTGAATCAAGCGGAAAAGACAGGTCATAGCGCCACAAGGCCAAACTGACCATACCGCCAAACAGAAAAAAATACTTCAATCCCCTGAGATGAAAAGCCAAAACGAAAAACAAAACCATAGCCACAAACCACCATTTCGGTGCAAGCAGTTCATGCGGCAGAAAAGAAGCAATAATAATCCCTGCAGCAAAAAAAATGCAGGAAACGATCAAAGGGTCGATGTTATCTGGCAAGTTGCTTGTTTTCACAAAGAAAAAAAACAAAATTCAAATATGATGTTTTGCAGAGATGCGCCTTATTTGCTTACGATCATGCGCAGGTACGCTTCCATGAACCCTGTCAGATCGCCGTCTAAAACCGACCTGATATCCGTGGCCTCATGATTGGTGCGATGATCCTTGACCAGCTGGTAAGGCTGCATGACGTACGAGCGTATCTGCTTGCCCCATTCTGCCTTCTGCGCCTCACCTTTAAGCTTGGCCGTTTCCGCATCAGTCTCGGCTTGCTGCAATTGGTAGAGTTTGCCTAAAAGGATCTTCATGGCATTTTCGCGATTCTGGTGCTGTGAACGCTCAGTCTGGCAGGCTACCACAATTCCGCTGGGTTTGTGTCTGATACGGATAGCACTCTCAGTCTTATTGACATTCTGTCCGCCAGGACCGGAGGCACGATAAGTGTCGACTTCCAAATCCTCATCCCTAATTACTATATCGCCATGCCCGGCTATCTCCGGAATAACTTCCACCAAAGCGAAAGAGGTGTGACGCATCCCCTCAGCATCGAATGGCGAGATGCGCACCAAGCGGTGCACGCCCGATTCGCTTTTAAGGTAACCATAGGCCCAGCGGCCAGTCACGCTAATGGTAACGCTTTTAATACCTGCTTCGTTGCCCTGATTGAAATCCAAAATTTCTGTCTGCCATCCTTGCTTTTCAGCAAAGCGCAAAAACATGCGTTCAAGTATCTCTGCCCAATCCTGGGCATCAACCCCTCCGGTACCCGCGTGTATAGAAATAATCGCATTGTTCTGATCATAGGCGCCGCCGAACAAAGCTAAGAACTCGAATCCTGCCAGTTCATTCGACAACCTAGCCAGCTGCTCGCTGAGTTCGTCGTGCATCGTTATGTCCCCTTCCTCATTCGCGACGGCGACCAACTGTTCCATGTCCGTTATTTCCTTCTTAAAAGCTAGCCATTTGCCTGTCTCACGATCAAGCTCTTCCGCTCTCTTGCCTACCGCGACTGCGCGTTCGCGGTCATCCCAAAAAGAAGGCTGGCTCATTTCCGACTTAAGCTGATTCACCTCCTCGATCTGGCGATCTATATCCAACAACCTCCACAGGCTGAGTAGCTTCTCACGCAATTCTTCAATTTTTTCCAATAAGTTTTCCATACGGTTAGATAAAGATAATCAATAAATAAGTGAACGCAGCGGCCAGGAACGACAGCTTGATGTCAATAAAAAGCAGCAATGCCAGACCGTAGAGCACCAGCCTGCCTAAAGAGATGGGGATCTCGCGAAAAATAATAAAATCCTCAACATGGCTTTCCTGTGCGTTGCGATAAATCATAGACTGGAACGGGATCGAAATCAATACACCGCAAAAACCCGCCAAAACGCTTAACGTATAGAAGACACCTTGGGTGGGCGCTACGAAGCGACCCAGCCAGACCAGTATCATGGCAAAGGCGCCTGCGCGCAACAGTTTTTTACTGTCTGCTTTGTCGGAAAACTTGCCGACTATCATCGTAAACAGAGCCGAACCCAGACCTAGGTAAGTAGCAACC
>JAAXVE010000171.1 GCA_013335665.1 Candidatus Falkowiibacteriota bacterium | reverse complement strand
GCCATCTGTGGCATCGTCAATCTGATTGAATCAGAAGAAGAAATAAAACTGAGCAACGAACACGCTAAATTCCACTGGGTAACTGAAGAAGAGATTCAGCAGCATAAATTCATCTGGCCGCAGATGAAAAGGATGATTGAACGAGGCTTCGCATTGGCAAGGGCAAAGAAATTGTAGACATTCCAAAAATATATAAAAAAAGAACATGTTGATGCATGTTCTTTTTTTATATAAATAGTTCTACTATTGTTTCTTCTTATTCCGGTCCAGATCGACTTCGACTATTGTATAGCCGCGACCATCCCCTTCTTGGAATTTGACTTTGACTGTGCGCTTCAACTGATGATGTCCGATTACCTCGCCCTTGCGACCGTCAACGTTAACAACAGCACCGAGCGGAGGCATTTCCTTCGTCATTGATTCATAGCCCTTAAGCTCGTATGAAAGGCAGCACATCAAACGCCCGCAAGCGCCGGAAATACGATCGGAACCGCGGTGTTCGCATTGTTGCGCCTCTGCCATCTCAGAGGTGATAGACATGAAATCCTTAAGGAAGGTTCGGCAACACAAGGGCTTGCCGCAGTGGCCACAATCACCGCACAACCTGGCCTCGTCGCGTATGCCAATCTGTTGCAGACGGATAGTTCGGTTGAAAGCCCTGGTCAAATCTTTAACCAAATCACGAAAATCGACGCGGCCATCGGCGATGAAGGCGACGGTGAGCTTGGAGCCATCTAAAGATAGAGCAATATCAACAAGCTTCATTTCCAGCTCGTGTTTCAACACCAACGCTTTACATTCAGCTATCATCTTCTGGCGCTCTTCCTCGCTGGGCTGGCGTTCAATCTCTTCCGGGGTCGCTTTGCGCAAGACAGTTAATGTCGGCTGGCAGCCATGGCATTTGCTCTCATCCTCAAAAGACAGTACTTCTGCTATCTCGTTGGACTGTTCGATCTTGACCGCCACAAAATCGCCCACATTCAATGAATGTCCGTCCGGGTCAGCGTATGCCGGCCGATCCCACGGATTAATCTTTACCTTGGCTAAGCGCATAATATATTTATTATAGAGCGATGCGGACAAACTTCTCTACTTTGACATCGCCGAGCAGGTTCTTGATTTTCTTAGTTTCGTCCTTGATGAATTCCTGTTCTGTCAGACAAACCTCTTCATAGTACTTTGACATCTTGCCGGTTAGGATCTTCTCGATCATTTCTTCCGGTTTGCCTTCTTTGCGCAGCTGTTCAGCATAAATATCCTTCTCTTTTTCAATTTCTGAAGCATCTACGTCAGCTGGCAAAATGTATTTCGGATTGGAAGCTGCGATCTGCATGGCGATGTCGCGGGCCAAATCGGCCTGGCCAGGCTTGTCCAGAGCTACAATAACGCCAATTTGCTCACCAGCATGGGAGTAAGCGCCGACAGTTCCGTTAGAAGCCAAAACCTCATATTTCTTCAATTCCAGCTTCTCACCAACAACCGAGCTCAAAGCCTCCAAAGACTCGCTGACAGAGCTGCCGTCCATCTGTGCGGCCAAAAGCTCGTCCTTATTGCCAGCTTTTACAGACTTTACCGTCTCTACCAGCTTATTAGCAAATTGCTGGAACTGGTCAGAGCGAACAACAAAGTCGGTTTCAGCACACAGTTCGAATATATATCCTAGGTTATTCTCATCATTGGCCAATACTTTGACCAAACCTTCGGCAGTCTCTCGATCGCTGCGCTTGGCAGCTTTCGCGATGCCTTTTTTGCGCAAAAGTTCCATCGCCTTCTCAATGTCGCCGTCAGCCTCGGCCAAAACGTTCTTGCAATCAGCCATGCCTGCGCCTGACTTCTCGCGCAATGCTTTGATGAGCTCTAATGAAATAGCCATAAATTTATTTTTTGTTATAAATTTCCTTAGTTTATCCAGTCCAATTGATTTCGCAAAGGCTGGACGTGGAAAATTTCGAATTATTAATTTCGAATTTCGAATCAAATTCGAATGATAGAATGTTTCAAAATTTAAACATTAAAAATTCATTCAAAATTAGAATTTCAAAATTCAAAATTCACGCGTCAGCGGTACGATTACTGCTTTTCCGTCGTAGTTGGAGCAGCCTTGACCTTGTCGCGGCCGGCGATAACAGCCTGGCCGACCAGGTTAAGAACCATCTTGATGGTCTTAGTGGCATCATCATTAGCCGGGATGATGTAATCTACATACTGCGGGTTCACATTAGTGTCGCAGACAGCGATAATCTTGATACCGGCCTTCTTGGCC
>JAAXVE010000053.1 GCA_013335665.1 Candidatus Falkowiibacteriota bacterium | reverse complement strand
TTCGAATTTATCGATGTTTAAGCTTATCTGAATAAGAAAAAGCTGGCGATGCTAACAATAAATCCTATCAGTGATCCGACAGCTACCTGCGCCGGCGTGTGACCTATCTTTTCGAGTAGTCGAGGATAATCGAAGTCGAGTTCGTCTTTCAAATCTTTAACCAAGATGTTTAGGATGTGGCCGTGCTGGCCCAAGTAGCGCCTGATGCCGACAGCGTCGCGAATGACTAGGATGGCCAATACTAGAGTCACAGCAAATAAGGGGTCTTGAATTCCAAGCTTTAAGCCGACGATCGTTACTAGTGAAACCATAAGCGCAGAATGCCCTGACGGCATGCCAGAGTAGGCAACGAGATTGGAAGCGTGCATTTTTAAATGATTGCTGCGGATGAAAAACTTTGAAATCTGGGCAATTAGGCTGGCGATAAGCGGGGTGAGCAGGATCTGGTACATATTCACTGTAAATAATTTAATAAGTTAAAATTAAAAAAATTAAATGGCATTATTGAACGCGATCATATTCGGATTAGTGCAGGGCGTAACAGAGTTTTTGCCCGTTTCCAGTTCGGGGCATTTATTGGTGCTGCACCGCTTGCTTTCCTTGCCGATTAAAGACGATGTGGCTTTTGATGTGGCTTTGCATCTGGCTACTTTCGTTGCGATATTATGGTTTTTCCGAAAAGAAGTCATTGGCTTAGCCCAAGGGTTTTTCGGTAGCTTCAAGGATATGCCTAAAGGGTTTAATCATCAAAGTTGGCTGATTATCGGAGCAACAATCCCTGCCGGACTTGCCGGCGTCTTGTGGGAGGATAAGATTGAGTCTGTCTTGCGCTCGCCCTTGATCGTGGCCCTCATGCTCGTTTTGATTGGCTTACTGTTTATCATTGTGGAGAATACGGGCAAGCAGCTTCTGGATGACAAGGATATTTCCTGGGGCAAGGCCATGGCTATCGGTTGTTCTCAGGTGGTCGCTTTGATTCCTGGCACCTCCAGAAGCGGTATTACCACTATATCAGGTATGGCTTTGGATTTGAAGAGAGAAGCGGCCGTGCGTTTTTCTTTCTTGCTATCCCTCCCCATCGTTGCCGGAGCAGCCTTGAAGAAGGTCCCTTATCTTATCTCAGCTGGACTGAACGGACAGGAGTGGCTGGTTTTGGCCATTGCCTTCGTTGCTGCCGTCGCTTCCGGCGCCTGGGCCATCGCTTTCCTGTTGCGTTTTACGGCCAAGAACAGCTTGCGCGCCTTTGCTTATTATCGCTTTGCTTTTGCCAGCGTGATTTTGCTGCTTTACCTTTTTAAAATACTTAGCTAGGGTTTGCCGTAAACTGCTTTTTTTGGTAAAATTTAATCAGGCATTGTCCTGATTATTTTTTAATTTTTAAGAAAAATTATGAAATTGATTATACTCGCTGGCGGTTCGGGAACGCGTTTGTGGCCTGTTTCACGCAAGAATATCCCGAAACAGGTGCAAGCCATTTTGGGCGAGCAGACTTTGCTTGAAAAGACTTATGAAAGGCTTCGAACAGGTTTCGCTGCCGAAGATATTTATATAGCTACGAATCAGGTTCAGGCAGAATTGATCAAGCAGCAGCTTAAGGAGTTGCCTTTGTCCAATTACATTATCGAACCGTCGCGCAAAGACACGGCGGCAGCTATCGGTTTGGCAGCAACTAAAATACATCATGACTTCCCGGGTGAAGTTATTATCAATATCAACTCCGATCATTTTGTCAAAGATGAGGCCGGTTATATTAAAATGATCCGCTTAGCTGAAAAAGTTCTGTCTGAACAGCCTGACTCTGGTGTGTTGATTGGCGTTAATCCGACCTACCCGGAAACCGGTTATGGTTATATCAAAATGGGGGAGAATCTGCGAGAACTCGATGGAGCTAAGATTTTCGAGATCGCCGAATTCAAGGAAAAACCATCCCTGGAAAAAGCTGAAGAATATTTCAAAGGCTGGGAATACTTGTGGAATATCGGTTGTTTTGCCTTTAAGACGGATTATCTTTTGTCCCTTTATGAGAAATTACTGCCCGAGATGCATGCTCATCTGGTAAAGATCGAAGCGGCTTGGGGACAGTCTGACGAGCAGGCCATAATCACTCAGGAGTTTAACGCGATCAATCCCATTTCCATGGACTATGGCATTATTGAGAAAGCTCCGAAACTATTCGTCATTCCAGCCGATTTCGGCTGGGCCGATGTTGGCCATTGGCGCACGGTCAAAGAGGTGCTTTCGGAAACAGTTGATCAGAATGTTTTAAAAGGCAATGTTATAGAGGTAAACAGTGCCGGCAACTTGGTTTATGGTTATTCCAATAAATTAGTGGCCCTGGTTGGAGTTAAGGACATGGTAGTCATAGAAACGCCAGATGCGATGTTGATCTGCCCGCGCGATGAGGCTCAATCAGTCAAACAGTTGGTAGACAAGCTCAAGGCCGAGGGCATGGAGGAATATTTGTAATATGAAGAAGTTTGTCTGGCTATCGTTATTCATCGTCCTGCCGTTGTTGCTTCTGTCATCAATCGTTTTTTTCTCATGGGAACTTACGCGCAAGCCCGCCGCCGTAGCAGATAAAGAAATAGCTTTCACTATAGAAAGGGGAGAGTCTCTGCGGCAGATTAGTCAGAAGCTGTATAATAAAGGCGTTATAAGCTCTCCTTGGTTTTTTGAGTCACTAGTCAAGTTGAGCAAGAAGCAGAACAAGCTTCAGGCAGGGAGTTACACCTTGCCGCAGGGCAGGTCTTTAATGGAATTGATCGCTACATTAAGCAACGCCGAAGCTAATCAGACAGAAATAATATTAAAAGAGGGCGAGGGCGTACGCGATTTGGCAAAAAAACTGGAACAAGGAGGCGTGATGCCTGCCACATCATTTTCGCTGAAAGCCGGCTTGCCGACAATCGATTACCGCACCGCTGGTAGTGAGGCGGCCCAGCCAGTCGATTTTTCGCAGGAGTTTGTTTTCTTAAAAGATAAACCGTCTTATTACGGCCTCGAGGGGTACCTGTTTCCTGACACTTATCGCTTCGACAAGGGGGCTACCGCTGAGCAAGTCATTCGCAAGATGCTGGTTAATTTCGATAAGAAGCTGACGCCAGATATGCGCTCGGACATTTCTAAACAGAATAAGACTATTTGGGAGGTTGTTATCATGGCCTCGCTTCTTGAAAAAGAAGTGCGCACTGCCGAGGACATGAAACTGGTTGCCGACCTGTTTTATCGCCGCATCGCTAGGGGGCAGGCTTTGCAGTCTGACGCGACTTTAAGCTATGTGCTTAATGACACTATTGCCGCCCACTCTTTGGCAGATTTGGAAACGGATACGCCTTATAATAGTTATAAGTATAAAGGCTTGCCTCCAACCCCGATCGGTAACCCTGGCTTAGCAGCGCTTTCGGCTGCGATTTATCCGACGACTAACGACTATAATTTTTTTCTTTCAGATCCTGCTACTGGAAAAACGGTTTTCGCCGCAACTTTCGAGGAACATAAGCGTAATAAGGCTCAGTATTTAAAATAATCTAAACTATGTTTGAAAATCTAGGCCAAAATGGGGGAATATCCCAGCCGTCATCAACCTCGACACCCGATGGGAAGATGCAGGTTTTTTTGGTTGGCGGATTAGTCGGTTTAATATTGATAGGTATGATCGTTGCCGGCGCCAAGACTTTTTTATTCAAACCGAAGCCGGCGCCATTAAGCGTGGCCACATCCACTCCTAAACAGAACACCCCGGCAACCACAACCGGCGCAGGTCTTCCTGACAATACCGATGCCACCACTACTGATCCATACGGCTGGAATGCTAGTACTTCCAATATAAAAGCTGAAGCACTGCGTTTTTCTGATTTTTATGATCAACCGTCTACCGCTGCTGAGCCAAAGGTGGAAAAAATGGTGCTGCCGGTTTCTGTTAAAACTGATACGGTCAATTATTACGAGTTTTCACGCAAGCTTGCGCTTGATGAAGCACAGCTGCAAACCTTAGGCAATAACGGCTTCGTGATTATTGATAATCCTTTCAAAAACCAAGGCAATGATTTTTACGGGGTTATGAATGCCTTGAGCAAAAAGGATTTACCGGTTTTCATCTCTAGCGATTTTGTGTGGTATTACTACCAAAATCAGATGAAGGGCATATTTTCCGATATTAAAACAGGAATATTCTATCAGGATTTGTGGCAGCTGGATAAGGATTTTTACCAAGTCGCGAGCGCCCGTTACAAGGCTAAACGCGAGAAGCCGGTTGAGTATAATGACCCGGTCGGCGAAGCTGAGCGTTTGGAAACGGCTTTTTTCGCTGTCGGTTTGGAGCTGATGCGTCCTAAAGACAACCAAGTCGCAGCACCGGGCTTGAGCACAAATGGCAAATTCAGCGCCATGGAACGTGACGGCTTCGTCTTTGAACTGCCGAATTATCTGTCAGACGATGTCGCCAAGGAGTTAAAATTGATTTACGCGGCCAAGGGCAAAGCCAAATCGCCGGTTCTGCTGTATGAACGCGATTATTCCGAATTCACTGTGCCGAAAGAGTATCAGGGCAATGCCAAGCTGACCAATTTTTACTTGGCGCATCGTTGGTTCAACTCAGTTTTCCCCCTCTACTTCAAAGACAAAACTTGCGAGACTTGCCTGCTTGATCGCAACGATTGGCTAGTCAACTTTATCGCCAATTCTTTCATTACTAAGGATTTTTCCAATAATCAGGATTTAAAAAACCGTTGGGCGCGCATCTATAAGGTCGTAGCTTATTTTTCAGGTTTACGCAGTGACCTGACTTATCTGCAATACGATCAGGTAATGGCGAACATCTTCGGTGCCGATTACAATCCGGAAATTATCTTCGCGGTTGACAAGGATAGGGGGCAGGCAGAACAGGCTGCTCTCAAGATTCAGGCGGAAACCGCCAAGATAGATAGTTTCAGCCCACTTGAAGGCGGATACGATCGTGGCCGGGCAGACCTTAAGCCGCTGCTAGGAATGCGTCTTTTGCAAACAGATTATTGGCCGGATAATTACATTTTTGACCAGCTCACCTTTCCCAATATCGGTAACTACGTGCAACCTAAGTATGCTGCGGGTGAAAAAGCGCAGCCGAACGTCACATCGTGCCAGGACCGGAAGAAGGGCACTACTCGCTGCTATGGGCTTGGCTTGGATGTGATGAACATTCTCAAACCGCTCTCGGGTAATAGTTTTTTTAATGAGAATACAGCTTACGAGAATTACACCAAGCAATCCACGCAGGTCAAGGAACAGATGTCATATTTCAATGTCAGTAGCTGGCATTCTAGCCAATATTGGTCAACGCTGGATATACTGCGCAAGACCATGCTGGATTCTTACAGGATAACTGGCCCAATTTATACCGACAATCAACAATGGCAGAACCGTCAAGCTTCGGCAGCCTTGGCCACTTGGCTGAATCTCCGTCTGCCTGATGATCAGTGGAAGCTTAACTTGGAGAACTTAGGTGTTGGTGAATTGTCTCAAAATTCTTATTTCATCGAGCCGAACTTAGCGCTTTTTGATGAGTATTTGGCTAACACAAAGATGCTTGGCCGCATGCTCACTGCTTTGCGCATAGTTAAGGATGTTGATCTGACCGGCAAGAAATTGGCCGAGGTACAGGATGACACGGTTCATTTGCGTGCGATCGTTATCAAGGAACTGAACGGGGAGGCGCTTGATTCCAACGATTTGGCACAATTGGCTAATTTTTCCAGGCGTAATTTGCTGACTTCCGCTGGTAATAAAAAAGGGGTTTTTACTTTTTCAAAGGGAGATTCATCAAAATCTATTGAAGGAGTCAATTTGATGGTTGTAATAGAAGAACTTAAGGGCCGTAAGTATCTGAGCGTTGGTCCTGTCTTTAATTTTACCGAAAATAAGTCAAAAAAATAGAATATCAGGCTG
>JAAXVE010000052.1 GCA_013335665.1 Candidatus Falkowiibacteriota bacterium | reverse complement strand
AGAATCTTGTTCATAATGTTTATTTAAATTTTTCAACTAACTTTTTGCCGTATAGCAAAATCAGTATAGTCGCAAATCCGGTCAAAGCCATTAACGGAATGCTGATATATCCGTATACCGTAATATACTTCTCGGTACAGGAAACTTTGGCATCCAAAGAGCAAAAAGTCTGAGTTAGAGCTTGATAAACGATATAATTATGGTAAATGGAAATGGCAAAACCGATTGCAGCCAACAATAAGCTGTAATTGATTATCACGTGCTCCTTGCGATACCAGGCCAACCCCAACAAGAAGACTTGAGGATACATGAAAATTCGCTGGTACCAGCAAAGATCACATGGAGCAAAGCCGGCAATCTCTGACAAATACAAACTGCCCAACATCGAGACGAGCGCCACCAAGAATGCCAAAGGCAAGGCTGCAGCTTCAAAAAATTTAAAGACTCGTATTTGCTTCTTAATCAGCAATAAACCAGCTAACAATAAAGGCAAGGATATCTGGGCGACCAGGACCAATGTTGCTAGTATTTTTATAGTCATATGGCTAGTTTATCTCGATATCGATATGGGCGATTGAGGGCATCTCCTTTTGGATTTTCTCTTCCAACTCATTGATACGCTGGCCGATTATTCTCGGCACGCGGTCGATGTATCTGACAGCGAATTTCTTGAATTCTTCAAAGTCATTATCAATATCTTCAAAATCATTACGCAGGTCGGCTTGCATTGTTTTCAACAGAAAGGCGCCGTTGAATTCGATTTCGCATTTGACATGGAACACGCCGACATCCAAAATGTTTGATTTGAAATTGAGCACCTTCTCAACCAACGGTTCTTCTTCCAATAACTCCATAATCCTTTCCCTGGCATCTTCGGGTATGGCCCGATTAATCAGATAGGAACGGTTTTTCCTAATCAGCACTACTGCCACAACAGCCAGCATAAAACCGATTATGATCGATCCGACAGCATCCCAATACGGTTTGCCTGTCAACTGGTAAAGCCAGAGGGATATCAAGGCAATAATAACGCCTAAAACCGCTACGCCATCCTCATAAATCACTGCGATGGTTGTTGGATCGCCATCTTCGAACCGCTCTTTCCAAGTTGCATCTTTGTTGTTTGAGTAAAGTTCTTTGACCGCGAAGTAGAAGGTCGCTGCTTCTATAACCAGAGATGCTGCCAAAATCAGGAAGATTACCGGAGAAATCCTGACTACCTCAGGATGGTTCAAGGCCATAATGCCATGATAAGTGGTCACGCCAGCGCCGAGGAAGAAGATCCCGCAAGCGGAAATCAAAGCCCACAAGAAACGCTCTTGCCCGTAGCCGTAAGTGTACTGTTCGTCAGCCATCTTGACCGAACGCCTAATACCAACCATCAAAAGAGACTGATTCATCGTATCGGCAAAACTATGAACCGCTTCGGAAAACAGAGCGCTAGATCCTGAGAAAATGAAACCGACGAACTTGATGATAGTAATGGTAAAATTACCCAACAGGGCCAAAAGCACTGAAAAAAAACCTGATGATTGATCTTGCATTTTCATATTATCGTTCAAACTTTAAAAAATATTCTTTAGGCAAAAGATTGCTTGCGACTGCCATGCGCCACTCCGAACTGCGGTCTGACACGCGTGACAATGAGCCGTTATCTAAAAATAAAGGATCAATCACTCGCGATTTAGTAAATATGTGCACATCATAGTCACTTGGATTGTTGTTAGTCTTTATCTTATTATTCATTCGGTCAAAACAAATACGTAGCTCTGCGTCATCAGAAAGATGCATATTTATTTTATCCAGAACTTCCTGGTCGGTCATATATAAATCCTGCTTGGTTATGTATTTTTGTTGCAAGGCACGCTTCAAATAATCACCAACAGTGCGATGCATGATTGCCGATGGTAAGCCAGCAAAATAAATCTTATTTAATTCTTCGAATAAACCGGCAAACCGCTTAGCCGCTTCAAATGAATTAAAATACCAGCTTTTTTCCTTGACTAATAAATTTTTTAAATAATAGCCAGCTTCTTCAACTGTCATTTTTTGATAGGAGCAGGCGGTACGTAATGCGTAATCGATCCTGTCGGCGCAAATGTCTGGCAAGCTATTCTCTTTCAAAGGAAAATTATCATCATTCAGGATAAATTTGAGATCAAAGCCGTATTTTTCCAAAACGGGCGCGATGTCTGAATTTTTCACAAAATCATCATGTATATTATCCTGATGGCTTTGCCCTTTTTCATCGCCACCCTCAAGTGCATAATCGACACAGTGAGAAAAGGCAGCATGCGAAACGTCATGGATTAAGCCGGCAATTTGTTCCTCCAAAGAAGCGCCGTAAAGCTTGAGCAGCCAGTAAACGCCAACAGAGTGCTCGAACCGCTTGAAAGTGCATCCTGGGAAATAAGGTTCTTGATAACCCGACTGCTCAATATTTTTGAGCCGCTGCATTGTACGCGTATTTATGAGATCGATTATGATTGGTTCCTCAATATTTATCAGTCCGTAAACTCTATCGTTAATTTCCATATTTTTTGCTTATATTTCGAGTATACCGCCTAAAAGAACCGGGGTCAAACCGCGGAATTAAAATAGGCGCCCTCTTTTTGGGGCGCCGGCTGCTTATTTTTTGTGGCTTTCACCCCGGTTCTCGCCAAGGATGATTTTTCTGTGCAGGGTGAGAAGTTCTTGGATATGGGCCTCATTGAGTGAATTCAGTTGAGCTGTAGACATCAATCCTTTTCCGACCTTGTCGTGGGCTGTACCTAGCTCACGACCATAGGCACGGAGCTTATCCTCGAATAAAGCCATTTGCGCGCGTTGATGGTTATCAAGCAACGGTCGCGCCAAGGTATGAGAGCCATGCTTTCCGTATTCAAGCGTTCCGCGGCGCTCAAACCCTCCCGGAGGGCCTACGTTACTCTTTCTCCTATCTTCTCCTGGTCTCACGCGTACTCCTTTCTTAACTTCTCTTTATTTTTTACTGCCAAATGAACGTTTCTCGCAAGTAAACATAATGGCAGAAAAAAGCACAAATGTCAATGCTAGACTTAGTTTCTATCAAAACTTAAAACACCAAACAACTCCCTAAAACCAATATGGGTATCAGGATTATGGAAATAATACCAATAGCTATGAATTTTCTCCCTTTTCTAAAAGCCTGTACGATGCAAAACAGCATGACAACGATAGATATTATAGATATCATGTCACTCCCTCCGAGCCAAGGAAGCGAAGGTAAGGAAAATAATACAACAAGCACCAGCAAAACCCCAAAAAAACCTAAGCAAAAATCTGCCACTTTCATTCTGGATGCAGTATAATAATTAATCTTCACAGGGATTGCTGGTTTTGTCTTTTGATCATTAAGCTGTGGCATAGTGTTTTAATTTAATGATTAAATATTTGATATCATCTCGCACCAAATATGTCAGGGCGGTAAAAGTAACTATTTGAAAAAAAGTTAAGCCCCAAAAAGCGCTCGGCTCAACCCTGATAAATTCCACAAAAAACCTGAAAATAAAATATGAAATCATCAAAAACTTAAAAAGCTGGCCCGGCTTAATGTCTTCACCACCCTTTACCTTTTGCAAAACCGCAAACATGACAAGCATGAACAGTGACTCGTAAAGCTGAGTCGGATGCCTCAATATTCGGTCACCGAAGTCAACGCCCCAAGGCAAAGCAGTAGGCTTGCCATAACAACACCCGCGGAAGAAGCAGCCAAGTCTGCCGATCGCCACCCCCATGGCGACTGCTGGGGCGAATAAATTGCCTCTTTTTTCCTTGATGCCTAAAATCTTCTTTGTAACGACCGCGCCAGTTGCGCCGCCAATCAGGCCGCCAATGATCGTTCGCCCGGAAAACAAAAACTGTAAATCATGTATATGAGCAATAATGAATCTGTAATTAGCAGACCAATCCAGCAGCTTTGCTCCAATGATTCCGCCAGCAATCGACCCGAAAGCGAGAAAAAACCCGTTCTCGCTCAAGCACCTTTGTTTCTTAGCTTCAAAATAATAGATTGCAATACCCACAACAAGTCCCAGCAAGACAAAAAAAGGGTAAGATTGCACGTCTAAGCTGCCAAAGTGGAAAAGAACCGGTCGGACACCCCAATTGTTCGGGTAATAATGCTCATCTAACATATTTTTTCGCGAAAGCGCAACAGCTATCATTAGTCGAGCACTCGTATAATTTAGCAGCCGGACAAAAGCCGAAGGCTGAAATGCTTTTTAACAAGGCAAAAACAAAAACTGCTACCCATCCTGCTTTTTCATTCACGAAATACAAAAGAAACAGGCAAATAAAACTGAATGTGCTCCCCATGATATGGGCGAATGCCATAGCATGTTCATTAAGCACCTCGTCTTTCGACTTAATCAACCGGTTTATCGTACAGCTATACAATAAAACCATCGGCGCCCTCTTCACCTTCAAAACTGCCGACAATAAAAAAACAATGAAAACGAAAAGCAAAATCTGTTTCGAATGGAGCAATAGGGCTGCCCAGATCAATGCGGCGAGGCTCAAGCGGCAAAACACGAAAGCTGCCTTTGGTACTGATACCGGCTTATATTTTTTCATTTGTTTGTTTGAAATAATTTAGGGAAAAACATTCCGACTCTCTTTTGATATTTTTCATATTCTTTAAACTCACTAGCCAGTAGACTCTCCTCTTGTTTCGCGCGATAACGCATGAACGGTATGAAAATTAAAATATTTGCCAACAATGATGCATAGTTAAGATAAACCAGGCTTGCACCAAAAAACATCCATATAATCGAAGCATAAAGCGGATGTCTGACCAAGCCGTAAACCCCGCTAAATATAAATGAATGATCCTTATAAATCTTAATCTGATTAGCCCAATTTTTCCCCAGGTCTAGCCTCCCTTTGATATTGACGAAACATCCTGTTAACAAAATTATCGCACCAAGCATCTCTGAAAACATCTTAATGGCCGAGGCTTCAATATCAAGCTGGCCTGCTTTAAATCTTATCAAGGAGTAGAAAAGAAAGAAAAACAAGAACATGGTCCCTGTCTCAACTATACTTTTCTTCTCTTTTTTTGTCGATTCTCTTTTCTGAAATTCGACAAAATCAATCAACACGGAAATAAAAACAGCAAAAGCGCAAAAAATTACAGCCAAGTTGCTGGCAAAGAGGACTATGTGTTCAGGCGTGCTGAAGGATGTTTGAAAATCGAACCGCATCTTTATTTGTCTAAAAATAACGTAACGTTATCAAAAGTTTCTTTAAAGTTATAAATATCGTTATGATGAGCACCAGCCACTTCGACATATTTCTTATCAGTAATTCTGGCTGACTCAAAAAGCTTTTTTGACTGATCAATGGGCACGACTTCGTCGGCGCTACCATGCAAGATTTCCAGGCTCTTTGCTTTGGAGGCTTTTATCCACGCATCACTGTCATAATCCTCTGTCAGAAGCAGCGACATGGGATAAATGGGATAGTTGGCCTGCGCCATATCCACCATCCGATAAAATGGCGAGATCAGCAGCAATTTATCGATCGGCATCAAAGTCGAGTGATAAGTCGCCAAGGCCGTGCCTAGGCTTTCCCCGACGACAATGATTTGCGTGAACTTCTTCCCGGCTAAAAAATCATTTACATTTTCCACGTCCTTCATGAGAAGTTTTTTATCCGGCTTGCTCTTGTCGTTGGAAAAACCTGCATACTCAACAATAAGATATGACACGCCAACTTTTTCGAACTCGCCTTTCAAATAAGTACGCATGCAGGCCGAGCCGGCATTACCATGATAGAAAACCACAAGTTTGCCTGAATTCTTTTTAAAATACGCCCTTGTCCCGTTCAAATTAAGTTTCTCGCTATCAGCAAAACCGAGGCATGAATCAAAGTCCTGTCTACTCGGGAAATAAATCAAACTTTTTTGGACGCCCCACAAAAACAAACCCAGACCAGTATAGACCAGAAAAATTATTACCGTTGAAATTATTATCAACCTCTTGATTTTCA
>JAAXVE010000051.1 GCA_013335665.1 Candidatus Falkowiibacteriota bacterium | reverse complement strand
TTCAAGAAAGCCTGAAGCTCCTTGAATTCTAACCAGATTTTGGGGCTTTTGAATCTTTTTTCCGGCGGTAGCATGGAGAATTTTTCAGTTATTATGATGAGTGTCGGTCCATACATCACAGCTTCAATCATCTTTCAGTTATTGGCTATGATCGTCCCTTCACTTGAAGAAATGAATAAGGAAGAGTCAGGGCGCCAGAAGATTAACATGTGGACCCGTTGGCTGACAGTTCCGTTGGCCGCTTTACAAGGCTTCAGCATGATCACTTTGCTGCGACGTTCTTCACATAACATCATTCCAGTGCTTTCACCGTTTGACCTGGCAGTCATGCTTATTACTATCACTGCAGGCACCATATTCGTCATGTGGCTCGGTGAACTTATCAGCGAGCGCAAGGTCGGCAACGGCATCTCTCTTTTGATTTTTGCTGGCATCGTTTCCCGTATCCCGACATCCCTACAACAGATCATGGCGAACTTCGATCAGACTCAGTTTTTCACATTGCTTTGGTTCGTTGCCATCGCTATTCTGACTATCGTTGGCGTTGTAATCGTCAGCGAGGGGCAGCGCAATATTCCAGTCCAGTATGCTAAGCAGCTACGTGGCGGCCGCATGTTCGGCGGCTCTACTTCGCATTTGCCATTGCGTGTCAATATGGCAGGCGTCATCCCGATCATTTTCGCGGTTTCTGTCGTATTATTCCCGCCGTTGGTCGCACAATTCTTCATTCAGGCTAAGACTCACTTCATTGCTCAGGCAGCGCAGTGGACTTACGATCTGTTCCAGAATCAGCTGTTCTACGCTATCATATATTTCATCCTGGTGTTCGCTTTCACTTTCTTTTATACCGAAGTGGTTTTTCATCCGAATCAGATTGCTGAAAACCTGCAAAAGCAAGGCGGTTTCATTCCTGGCATCCGCCCAGGCCGCCACACCGCCGAGTATTTGGCAAATACTACTTATAAGATACTTTTGGCCGGCGCTCTATTCTTAAGCTTGATCGCTATCCTGCCTTTGATAATGCGTTATTTTACCGACATCCAATCCTTGGCAATTGGCGGCACTAGTCTTTTGATCGTCGTTTCCGTAGTTATTGAAACAGTCAAGCAGATCGAGTCGCAACTGACTATGCGACAATATGATGGGGTATAGGTTGAACTCTTTTAAAAGCCGTTCCGCGTTTTTCACGGAACGGCTTTTATTTTTAGCCAAATAATGTATACTAAATGTATATTAAAAGCGTAATATTCGAAAAATATGGCCATCCGTTTTAAGCCAATGTCCAAAACCCAGATGACTAAGAATCTTCAAGGTAAAAGCTTTGGTGGTACATCTGCACTTAAACGGTACAAGGAGAAGGTCACGACAGCCATGGGGCAAAAAACAAAATCAGATTTGGTGGTGAAGCACTATACGATTAATAAACTAGCCAATAAGAGCGGTGAATATGTCAAACACTTCCTTTACCGCATGGGGTTGAATGAAAGGCAGCGCGAAGAGGTGATTGAAGTGATACAGCCAGGAACTAGGGAGATCTCCCGGGAGGAGCAGCGCATTCTTGATAAAAAAAAGGCAGGGATAAAAGATTATAATATTTCCACTCAGATGCAACCTGGTATGGCAAAGAGTAATCTGCACACAGTATTAGCCGGTGCCTCAGCGAACGTCACCACTGGCTTTGCCAGCAAGGGTAATTCCGGACAGTCGAAAAGCGGTTTTGCCAGTGATGCTGGCAAGGAAATTATCGGTTTGACAGGTAATAACGAGAAAGATGTTACCATATCCAAGGATGCGCAGACTAATCATCATTTACAATTCTAAATTTTATGGACAATAAGACATTCATTATTTTTTACGGACCGCCTGGATCAGGCAAGGGAACCCAAGTAAAATTACTCGCTCAAAGATTGCAATTACCGGCCATATCGACCGGTGATTTGTTGAGAAGCGAAATTAAAGACCAGACTGAATTGGGAAAGAGGGTTGAGGCGATTCTGGCTAGCGGAGGTTTGGTGTCGGATGAGATTGTGCAGGAGCTTATCATCAAACAGTTGGAAGGCGAGAGAACGGCTAAGGGCGCCATTTTTGACGGCTTCCCTCGCCGCCTGTCGCAGCAGGAATTCTTGTTGGAACAACTAGGACGCGTTGGCGGCGAAGCAAAAATCATCCCTATATTGATCGATGTCGATGATGAAGAAGTGGTAAAGCGCATTAGTGGTAGACGTGTCTGCTCTTGCGGCGCGGTCTTCCACATTCCGAATAATCCTCCAAAGACGGACGGCATATGCGATGTCTGCGGCCAAGATTTGGTCATGCGCGATGATGACAAACCGGAAGTTATTCGTCAGCGGCTCAAGGCTTATCATGGCGAAATAAATCCCATGCTTGCCTATTGGCAAGGCACTGGTCAGCTTGTTACTGTCGACGGCGGTCAGGACATACCGCTTGTTGATAAGGAATTGATGGAAAAATTAAAAGGAATATTATGATAAGTTTGAAAACCGAATCAGAAATAGCCATCATTGGCCAAGGTGGTAAAATACTGTCCAAGATCTTGGGGCAAATCGTTAATGCTATCAAACCAGGAGTCACTACAGGTGAGCTGGAATTTTTGGCATGCCAGCTCATTGAAGAGGCTGGCGGCAGCCCTTCTTTTAAGGGATATCGTGGCAGCCCGCAATCCAAGCCGTATCCCACCGCCTTGTGCATCTCGATCAATGATCAGGTGGTGCATGCACCGGCCCTACCGTCGCGTGACATCGTAAGCGGTGACATTGTGAGTATTGATATCGGCATGAAATACCCTAAGACGAAAGGCTTGTTCACAGATATGGCTATAACCGTGCCGGTGGGCAGGATAGATAAGGATGCGCAGAAATTGATTGATGTTACTAAAAAGTCACTGGAGTTGGCAATCAGAAAATCTGAGCCAGGCAACAGTGTTTATGAGATCGGCCGCATCGTTGAAGACTATGTAACCTCTCATGGTTTTAGCGTAGTGCGCGATCTGGTTGGTCATGGCGTCGGACATGCCGTGCATGAAGAACCGCAGATTCCTAACTTTCCGGTCGAGGCTAATAAGAAAGTTATCCTGAAACCCGGGATGGTTATAGCCATAGAGCCCATGGTTAATATGGGGCGCTACGAGGTTATTACAGGCCCAGACGGTATGTCTATTGATACGGCAGATGGCAGCCTTTCGGCCCACTTTGAGCACACGATCGCTATAACCGACAAAGGGCCGGTTGTACTGACAAAATAGCTTTTCCGAGTAAAGTCTAAAGTCTAAAGACTAAAGACTAAAACGAAAAAGCCAAACGCAGTATTTTAGTCTTTATATTTTAGCCTTTAGACTTTTATGAAAAGATATCTAGGGATTGATTTTGGAACTAAGCGCATTGGCCTTGCCTTGGGTGACAGCGTGACTAAATTAGCTATGCCATTCAAGGTCGTGGCTGATTTGTCAGAGGTTGTGCTGATTGTCAAAGACGAGGGTATCGATAAGATAATCGTAGGCTTGCCTCACGGACTCAAAGGTAATCGCGGGCAAATGGTTGAAAAAGTAGAAGTATTCATCGAACAATTGCGCGATCTGGTCTTGTCGCCGATCGAAACTGTCGATGAGCGTTTATCAAGCAAGGCTGGCGATGCTTTGATCGGGGGACGCAAAGATAAAGCGCCGCGCGACGCGATCGCAGCCATGCTGATATTGCAAAGTTATTTCGATAAAGGTCTTGATTAAAACTATGAAATACCTATGGCTGTACGCTGTTGTTGTTTTGAGCGTAATGATTATTACAGCCTGGTTGACGGCGCATGGAGTGGCCTATGCTGTCTGTCCTAACGGCATCTTTCCTGACGGTAAAAATCGTTGTTTTAATGTCCGTTGCCACGGTCTTCCTTATCCAGCTCGGCTCGGCACGCGTTGTTTGGGAGCGTTAAAGCCAGAACTTGGCAAATAAACAGATGATCGAAGAAACATACGCATTGAAAGCGATCGTAATTAATCGTAAACCTTTCAGAGAGAATGATTTGCTGGTTACGATTTACAGCCCTGAGCAGGGCAAGCAGTCCTTGGTGGCTCGTGGCGCGCGTAAATTCCGTTCGAAGGTGGCGGCCCATATCGAGCCTCTTTCTTTTATTGACGGCTTGGTAGTCCGCGGCAAGTCTTTTGATTATTTAGGCAGCGCTCTCTGCGCCGGCAGTCTTTTCGGTATAAAATCCGATTATGGCAATCTTGAATCTGCTGGCAGGATCGTACGAATATTCGACCGTCTTGTCAAAGATGGTCAGCCTGACCATCAAGCATTCGCCATGCTTCGGGACATCCTACTCTTGATTAATGGTTCAGTCGACGATGTGCAGGTGGCGGTCTGGGCTGACTTGTTCATCATAAAACTTCTGTCGCAGCTCGGTATCGGTTCAGAACTTCATGATTGCGTTATTTGCGGACAAAAGATTAGGTCCAATGAGCACAGTTTCGATTTATATAAGAATGGGTTGGTTTGTCATAGCTGCAATGACCAGAAGACTGGTTTGATAATAAGTGATAATGTTGTTAAAATGCTAAGATTAGCCACAAAAATTGAAGTCAAAGATTTTTGCAAAATAAGCATCAATCACAATTTGGCTGATGAAATAGCGTTCTTTGTCAGTCAGATAGTCAATCACCACCACTAAACGAGAAGGGGGTACGAGTATGTGTACACAGAGAGGAAACTGCGGTGCTGAGCAACCAAAAAATGGGATGGTTCACGGAGGAGTCGGTCAAAAGAAGGTTGAAGATAAAGGCATTACGGATCATTCTGGCCCATTTACTGTATTCATGAGTGACGACAGTTCCAATTTCCCGGGAATTAAGGATTACGCCGAAGCGAAGAGAGTGGCTGATCGACAGCATGGCTCGCAAGTGTATGACCACGGTTCCAACTCCGTGGTCTACACGTCAAAGAGTATATAATGCTGACCAGACAAGGTCGCAGTATCGCGCCGCATGCATAATGCGGCTTTTTTTATCTGAACATTGTTTGTTCGCAGAATTTCATGATCCTTTTACGTGGATCTATGAAATCACGTATAATCTCCGGCCTTTGGAAAAGGTCACGGTTCTCGAAGTAGATTAAAAAAATTTTAAGGAAAAACGTGTGCGAGATTATCAGGATGTCGTTGTTTTTTTCCTGCTCCATGATTTCCAGAAGGATGTCGCAACGTTGCTTGATCTCTTGCCGTTTTTCCATGAGCGTGTCGTCGATAAAGCTTTTGACAAAGCCAGCCCGAACAGCGTCGCTGCCGTGCTGCGCGTATTCATCGGGCGTACAGAATGATTCGATATCGAATTTGATCTCTTGAAGAAATTTAACGTATTTGATAATGATATTGTTGCTGATCAGTTTATTATCCAAAAGATATTCGAGCGTCTGTTTGGTGCGCAAAAGATCAGAACAATAGACTGTGTTTATCGCGCCAAAATCTGCGCCGTTAATATCTTTAAGGCAGACATCAATTTTCGATCGGTTAAGCACAGGGTCGCTTTCTTGGCGGCCCAAAGCCACCACGCTTTCGTACTTTGATTTATTTGCTATTTGCGGGTCGTAGGGCCCGGTTTTCATTAGGTTAATCATAAAAGAGGGAAGAGGCGCTGCTGTTGTTTTGGCAGCGCCTCTTTGAATTAATACCACGAATCGTCGATTACGCCCAGGGGGAATTTGGGCTCGTTCTTCAGATGTTCGCATCCGGGAACGAAGTTGCAGAGAAAGAAGTTCTGCAGATTGGGCGTGAAGTGGTTGACGATTACCAGCTTTTGCTGTGCCAGCGATTGGCGCAGCAGACTGCCGTGGGTAACATAGAGACTCATGCCATGAGCTGCGGCTTCTGCTAATTCTTCGCTCGATAACTGGCGTCCGCGGAATTTGACTGCAAGATTCTGCCGCATAGCGCAGAAGGCGGAAAACTTGCCAGCGAATGAAGAATTGGTTTTTGCTTCGCGTAGTATGCGCTCTGCCACCTCTTCTT
>JAAXVE010000170.1 GCA_013335665.1 Candidatus Falkowiibacteriota bacterium | reverse complement strand
GCATTCAGCTCCTAAATCACGAAATCGCTGCTTTGACAATTGGTCTAATTCCTCAGAGTAGCCAATAACCGGTATATCCTTCGTCTCTTCATGATTTTTCAAGTCCGAAAGTAGAGCATAGCCGTCTAACGAGCTAAGGAGCGGATTATATATGATCGCGTCAAATCTATCAACTCTAGCTTCGTTGATCAAAGTTTCAGCAGCTTGCAAATTCTCCATTGCACGTGCCAAATGTCCGGCCAACTTAAGTTGAACTAAAATGCTAGTCACTACTGATGGATTCTCCTCAACTACAAGCACCTTTGCCATACAATATTTAATAAATTACCCAAACAAAAATGTATCGGGCTTATCTTAATCGTTTATTTATTATAACATCAAACAGACATTAAGACAAAATTAAAACACCCACTAAAAATGGGTGTTTTAATATATGAAAATCGTACTATTGTGCTGCTTCAGTTGCTGCTTTGCCAAGAATACGGAACATGGCTGTGCCGCATGTCGGACATTTCCCCTTCATGGCTCGGCGTACCTGGTCGCCTTTGCCTTTCATTTCGACCTCAACGGCCTCAATCATTTCCCTTTTTGCCTTGCATTTAACGCAGTATGCTTCCATGTGTTTGTAATTTCGAACCAGCTCCTTACTGACCCGAAAAGAAATTACTTATTAGACGCTAATATCTTAGCATATTTCACTAAAAAAAGAAAGGTTAGCCTATAATTTCAGCCAAAGCGCTTTCCAAGCTCTCAGCAGGTTGATAGCCAGTCATTTCTTTGACGACTGCCCCGCCCTTGAACACCTTGAAGGCCGGAATGCCTTGGATCTGATATTTTTCTGACAATTCTTCGTGTTCAGGATTGTTAACATCAAGCTTAGCGAACTTAACCTTGCCTTCAAGCTTGGCAGCCAGCTCATCTAAGACTGGTGCCATCATGCGGCAAGGGCCGCACCACTCTGCCCAAAAATCCACGATTACGGGCAGGTCTGATTTTATTACCTCTTCTTCGAAATTTTCTTTCGTCAATGTGATCGGTAGTGACATAAATATTAAATGATAACGATTTAATTCTTACCAAAAGTTAGAGCTGCCGCAACCTCGCAGGATCACGTTCTTTTGCACGCCATCGGTCGCTTCCAGCGCATTCGTAGCCTTGTCAATCCCAACTATTTTTACCCTATAGTAAGAAATGGCGAGCGCCAGCAAGCATGCAACCAAAAGCACCTTTCTTATCCTCTTATTTCCCTTAAACACCTTAAATCTCGACAAGACGATATGACCTACTAAGAGATACACCAGCAAAGCCGGATAAGCAAAAATATACTTAACCTGGTTCGTAGCGGGAAAAAAAGCGAATGACCACAAGGCTAACTCCAGATACAGAAACTTGAAAAAAGAGGGGTCGAAGACCTTCTCTTTTTTCATAAGCTTCTTAACTAAAACCAGAACAATCCACGCAAGCCCAAAAATGGACACCACCAAAGCAAACATCTGCAACCGACCCGTGTAAACCATTAGCAAAGGCGCCGGCGAAATGCAATGCAGTTTGCGTGATGAACGTTCCATTACTTCTTCTTTATCTGACTGCAAACTTTGATAAACTCAGCGAACAACGGATGAGGATCCAGTGGCCTTGAGATGTACTCTGGATGAAATTGGGTACCGATAAAGAAAGGGTGCCCAGAGATCTCAACAGCCTCAACTAATTTATTGTCCGGAGAAGTTCCTGCGATCTTCAAACCGGCCTTCTCGAACTGCTCGCGATAATCATTGTTGTATTCGTAGCGATGGCGGTGCCTTTCCGAAATAACATTTTCTTCGCCGAATTTCTTGGCATAAATCTTGGCCAAGCGCGTTCCCTTAACCAGTTTGCATGGCCAGCCGCCCAAACGGATCGTGCCGCCGTACTGGCGCTTAGCGATCAGTTCTTTCTGTTCCTCCATCAAATGGATGACTTTGTGCGGTGATTTCGGATTCACTTCTTCCGAATTCGCGTCCTTCAATTTAAGAACGTTGCGAGCGAACTCGATCACGGCCATCTGCATGCCATAACACAAACCGAAATAAGGCACTTTCTTCTCGCGGCAATACTGGATAGTCCTGATCTTTCCTTCTGCGCCGCGCGATCCCCAACCCTGGGGCACGACGATGCCGTCGAACTGTTTTAAGATGCCGGTACCTTTCTGTTCCACCTCTTCGGTGTCGATCCAGCTCATCTTAACTTTGACGTTATTAGCCATACCGCCATGCTTCAATGCCTCAATGACGGAGATGTAAGAATCGGCCAGA
>JAAXVE010000169.1 GCA_013335665.1 Candidatus Falkowiibacteriota bacterium | reverse complement strand
GGGACTTTCTTTGATTGTCGGAGGTATCGGCATTATGAATATCATGCTAGTAGCCGTTTCGGAGCGCACGCGCGAAATCGGCTTGCGCAAGGCTGTTGGAGCCACCAACTCTGACATCCAAGTCCAGTTCCTGTTTGAAGCCATAATCATCACATTCATCGGCGGACTCTTGGGGATAGCTGGTGGCAGTCTTTTGTCTTTTTTAATATCAGTAGTCGCCAATTATTTGAAATACGATTGGGCTTTTTCTGTTTCTTTCGTTTCAATTATCATAGCAGTGGCTGTCTCGATTTCCATAGGAGTTATTTTCGGCCTATTCCCAGCTATTAAAGCCAGTCGCTTGAACCCTATCGAAGCTTTAAGATACGAGTAGATACCAGTAACTAATTTTTTCGACTAAATGAAAATTTTCGCCGTCACGAAATTGTCAGTCAGATCGCTCATGGCCAACAAAACACGCACTTTGTTGACGGTTTTGGGTATGGTTATAGGTATCGCGGCGGTCATAATTGTTTATAGTGCCGGCGAGGGGATCAAGGGCTTAATTCTTGGCCAGGTGCAATCTTTCGGTACGGACTTCGTCCAGTCAGAGCCGCGCATACCTTCCAATAAATCAACCGCTGCCAAGGATGCACAGACCGGCCAGGCACAAGCTCAGGGCGTGCAGCTGACTACGCTGAAGCTCAGTGACATGGACAAGATAAACCGTTTGTCCAACATCAAAGGCAGTTACGCCTCCTTGACCGGACAGGCGCCTGTCTCTTATGAAAATGCCCTTAAAAAGGCGATTTTGTTGGGGGTCAGTCCGTACTTCATCAATATGGGAACTTTTAATTTGTCATCTGGCCGTTTCTATTCGGATGAAGAGGATAAAAGCCTGGCGCAAGTTGTCGTGCTTGGCAGTAACGTAAAACAAGAATTGTTTGGCGACATGGAGGCGGTGGGTCGATCGGTCAGGCTGAAAAAGGACAAATATTTGGTGGTCGGAGTCATGGAAGAGCGAGGCGCTACAGGGTTTATTAGCTTTGATGATTTTGTTTATGTCCCGACAAAAACTATGCAGAAGAGGATACTTGGCATCGATCATGTCGTCTCTATTACCAGCCAGCTGCGTGATGTGTCAAAAGCAGAGGAAACCGCCGAGGACATCAGACAGATATTGCGTGATAGCCACAAAATTGATGACCCGGTCAAGGACGATTTCCGAGTTGCTACCATGAACGAATTAATGGATACTCTTGGGACGATAACCGGCGCCATAACTTTGCTGCTACTGGCGATAGTCTGCATCTCTTTGGTGGTTGGCGGGGTTGGCATTACCAATATTATGTATGTGATAGTGACTGAGCGAACTTCTGAAATCGGACTTAGAAAGGCAGTCGGGGCGACTTATCGCGATATTATGCTGCAGTTTTTAATCGAAGCGATTCTTATAACAACATTAGGTGGCGCTATCGGAATGGCTTTGGGTTCAATCATTTCTTTCTTGATTTCCTGGATCGCTTCGAGTTTTCTAGGTTTTGCATGGACTTTCGTGCTGCCACTTAAATCTTTTGTTGTTGCCACGGTCTTTTCCGTCGTCTTCGGTGTGATTTTCGGTGTTTATCCGGCACGTAATGCTGCGCGCCTCGACCCGATAGAGGCTTTGCGCTCTGAGTAATTTCTTGTGAAAGACCTCTTGACTTGGTATAATAATAATTGGTTTAACATAATATAAAATTTTATGAAGACTTGGATATGTGAAATCTGCGGTGATGCCTATTTGGGTGATGAAGCGCCTCATAGCTGTCCTTTTTGCGGCGCAAGGAGGGCGTTTATCAAAGTGGGCGAACAGGCCAACCCTGTCGTTCTGTCAACCGATGAACTTTCAAGTGAGACGAAGTCGTATATTCAAGAAACCCTTGAGCTCGAACTTCGAGCCAATGCTATTTATACTTGCATGGCTGAGGCCAGCAAAGACTATGAAGTGATTAAGATGTATCGCCGTTTGGCCAGGGTTGAAATGGAACATGCCGTAATCTGCACCAAGCTTTTGAAAATAGCAATGCCAGAGGCACATACGGAAATTTGCAGCCAGCAGGATGTTGAAAATTTTAAGCAGACAGTTGAATTGGAAGAGCATGCTTCCAGTCTTTATGCCGATTTTGCACGCAGGTCGGTTGAAAAGCATATCAGGATCATGTTTACTGCTTTAAACCAAGCCGAAATGGACCATATTACATAGATTAAGACTTCCTTAAAATAAATATTTTTCGCCTATCAAGGTCTAAAAATTTAAACTTGGACAAGGTCTATGAT
>JAAXVE010000050.1 GCA_013335665.1 Candidatus Falkowiibacteriota bacterium | reverse complement strand
AACCCAAAAATGACCGCGCTGCCAAGTGCCATCCATGTCTCATTGGACAAAGTTATGGGGATGATGCCAATAATTGTACAAACCGAAGTAATAAAAATCGCTTCAAGCCTAGAGCGCCCCGCGTCAACAACTGCATCCATAAAGGGTATGCCGAACTTTATATTCAAATTCATTTTATCAATAAGAATAATTGCATTCTTCACAACGATGCCAAAAAGCGCCAAAATACCGATCAACCCGGGAAAGCTTAAGGTAACTTGAGCAATTGCCATGCCAAAGAATACGCCGATCAAAGCCAACGGAATGGTTACGAGCACAATCATTGCTTTTTTGAATGAATTAAATTGAATGATCAGGGTGGAAATAATCAAAATCCCTGCCAAAACCATTGCCCGTATAATAGATAAAACCGACTCGGTGTTCTGTTCGTTCTCGCCACCATAGGTTATGGTGTACCCGCTAGGAAGCTCATAGTCTTTCGCTAGCTTATCTTGAAAAGCTTTCACGACGTCGTTAGGTCTGGTTACGCCGTTCACGCCTGCTGTCAACAAGACTGTCCTTTTCTGGTCAACACGAGTTATTGTGTCGACCGACGGCTTAAGCTCTACTTTTGCTACATCTTTTATGTATACTGGCTGTTTTCGCAAATTTACCAGAACGAGATTTTCAATCGAAGCTAAGTCTGGCAGTTTTTCGCTGGCAAATGTAGCGTTTACATCAATCTCCTTGCCGCCTCTTATTATGGTAGTAATTTTTGTGCCTGCAATCGCGGTGCGGAGGGTAGAGCCGACATAAGCGGCGTTCAAATTATAGAGCTCTAAACGGGCCGGATCCAGGCGAAAAGTATACTCAGCTGGAGACTCTTTCAAAGAAGTATCCGTGTCAGTTACGCCGCTAATTCCAGCCAACATTGGCTTCAAATCCTGTGAAATTCTATCCAAGACCTGCAAATCGTCCCCGCTAATTCTTGCTTCGAAGTCTGAACCGCTCGGCGGGCCGCCACGAGGAGAGTCAACGGTTATTGTTGCCCCTTGTATCTGCATAAACTCCTGGCGCATCAACTCTGACAATTCATAAGACTTGCGAGTACGCTCCTCCTTTGGTTTAAGATTAACTGTCAATGAGGCCAAATTAGACGAATTGCGCAAAACACCGCTTGCGCCACTCCCACCAGAACCTTCATTGCCGACGATCGTTGAAAAATTATTTACTTCAGGATATTTCATCAACCCCTCTTCGACCTGCATAACAACTTTGTTTGTCTCGCTCAACTTCAAACCAGTGCTTGCCCTCAACGTAATGTAAATGACGTCTTGATCACTAGCTGGAAAAAACTCCGTCGGCACTATGCCAACCACGGGGAATAAAACGGCAACTACAAAAAGAAGAAATACAACTGCTAAAGTCACAGCACGTCGCTTGCTAGTTGTTACAACCATCCTTAGATATTTTTCGTAAGTAGGCAAAACCATTTCAAAATTGACAATGCCATGGATCAGACGGCTTATCAACCCTTCTTCTGCATGCGTCCCTTGGGTTCGCAATTTCTCTTTGATCTTATCATCATTACGCCACTCGACTGACATCATTCTCTGATTGTCTGTCAGCTTGTCCTTGCCGCCATGACTATACCAATAAAGCATATACGCCAACCCCGCTATGGCTACCGCACCAATCAGATAACCTTCAATGCCAGCGCTCTTGAAGAGTGCCAAGGCGATAATTAATGTCACAGAAAAATTCAGCCAAAAAAATCTCTTAGTTAAACGTATTCTTTCAAGCACTGCTGCCAAAGGATGATTTATCATCAAAGCTATCAACAGCGACGAAAACAAAGTCACTGACACAGTGATTGGAATTGATTTAATAAATTCTCCTATAATACCGGTTGACTGCAATAGGGGCAAAAAGGCCCATATGGTAGTCAGTGTTGTTGTTGTCAGTACCACTTTAAAGTCATTCAAAACCAGCAAAACTGCCTCTTCAGGTGTAAACTTTCCCGTGCGCAAATATTGCTTGGTTGCCGAAACAACCACGATGGCGTCATCGACCAATAAACCCAAAGACAAAATCAACGAAAAGATAGATAAGAAATTCAGGGAAATGCCGGCTGATAGCATTACTCCGAACGATACGAAAAAGACCAATGGCACGGCTAATCCAGCGACTAACGCCTCCTTCAATCCGACTATCAAGAACAATACAACAAAAACCAAAATGAGCGTCAATATAAAATCATGGGTCAACTGGTCAAAGTCCTTATTGATACGCATGCCTGCATCAACGACAACCTCTGACTTAACGCCCGGGCTAAATGACTGGATCTTATCGTTCGTAATTTTCTCTGCCGCAGCAATTACGTCCAAGATCGATCCGCCGGTTTTTTTGATAATGGACAAAGTTATAGTGTCTCTCGGCTTATCCTCGCCGGAATAAACACGGGAATAAACAGTTTTCTTGATTGATCGTTCCTCAACACGAGCAACGTCGCGCAACCAAACTACACTGCCATCTTCGTTATGGCCGATCGGCAGGTTAGCCAGCTTGTCAGCATCGAAAAAACGACTGTCTGAACGCACCGGATAAACAAATTCCTTTGATTCGAAATTGCCCGATGGCACTGCCAGATTCACTGCTTTAATAGATTGATTTACCTGATCAGCAGACATGCTATAAAAAGCAAGACGTTGCGGATCATAGGCTACGCTGAACTCGCGTTCGTCACCCCCAGACAAAACCACGTCGCGAACCCCATTAATCTTCTTTAATTCATCAGACAAGTCTTCGCCATATTGCCGCATAGTAAAACCGTCGTACGGACCGGTAAGGGCAATTGACCAGATCGGCGTATCATCAAAAGATATTTCTTTAACAAATGGTTCTGTCACGTCAACTGGCAAGCTGTTTTTGACTGAGTTCACTTGATCGCGCAATTTGCGAATAGAATCATCCAAATTTTCGCTCGCTTCGAATTCAACAGTAACAGTTGATAATGAATTGGAAGAGTTTGAAGATGTCTTTTTAACCCCCTTAAGCCCGGATACTGCTGTCTCGATCTTCTTAGTAACCAACTCCTCTATATCGGTTGGCCCCACACCGGGATAAGCGGTGGCCACGACTGCTATCGGGATCTTAACTTCCGGTGACGACTCTCTTGGCAATTTCAAAAAAGAATAGCTGCCAATCACGCTTATTAATATTATGAGCAATATTACGACGCGGAAATTCGTCACAAAAAAATTCAACCAAGTCTTTCGTAAAGACGGATCAAATTCCAACTTTTCCAAGTACAGACTGTCTGATGATTTATTCTGTTCGTTATTCATATTATTTCTTAATTTCGACAGACTGACCGTCTTCCAGAAGCTTGTTTCCATCGATGATTATCAGAGTTTTTGGTGAAAGGTCAGTTTTGATAACCGCCACCTCTCCTTCAACCCTATCCAAAGTAACTGCAACCTTCTTGGCTCTATCTTTGTCTATTGTGAAAATAAAATTTTCGTTTTGACTTATGGTCAAAGCTTTTAATGGCAGCTTGTATACACTTCCTGATGTTCCACGAGGTTTGACAGATATCGCCACATCGACCAAAGTTTCGGGAATTAACGCTTTGTCTTTATTATCGACTACGATTTCGACTTTTACTTTTTTGCTCACCGAGTCAGCTGCAGGATCAATCTGGTTGACCGCTCCCGAGACGACGCCATTAATTACAGCCTTTTGTCCAAGTTTGATAAGACTAACATCTTCAGGGCTAACGCCAATAACAACTTTGACCGAATCTATTTGGGAAATTTCAGCTAATTTCTGACCGATTCTTACTTCAGTACCAACCTCTACGCTTTTTGCGGTTATCTCACCGCTAATCGGCGCACGAACCGTCAAGTCGTCAGCTTGATTTTCTAATAACTGGTATTGTCCCTGAGCTCCATCTAAGGATGACTGTGATAAGCCCAACTGTTGCGTGCGGCTTTTTTGAGCGCTGCTCAATCCGGCATTTGCCGACTCCTGGGCCAATTTTGCCTGGGATAACTGATTCTCGGCCGCTCTCTGTGCATTAGCTAAAGCATCCAGCTGTTGTTTACTAATAAGCTCAAAATTATCCAAACTTTGATTTGTTGCCTGCGCAGCGGCTTGGGTACTTACAATAGAACTGCGCATGCCTGTAAAACTTGATTTTTGTGCCAGTAAGGCTGTTTCAGAAAACTGGCTGTGAGCCACCGTAGCCGAAAGAACGTCAACCATATTGTCTGCTAATTTTTTTGCTTCAGATAAATTCAAGACAACGTCATTCATAACACTGCCAACGTTTGAGCTGTTGATTTCCGTTTTTGCCAATTGCATGTACCGCTTATGTGCTGCCAGATAATCATTTTTTGCTGCTATTAACTTTCCTGGATTTCGCACGCTTAGGGTCAAGTCAATGCCTGGCAACTGTTCCGACCCTTCAGCTTTTATAATGTAATTTGCCTGCTCCAGAAAGCTATTAATGGTATTTAAATAATTACCAACTGCGACAACGGCGTTGCTTTTTATGTCTTGGCCATTCTTAACTTGGACAGCCTTCGCATTCTCATAATTTTCCTTAGAGGCCTTAGCGGCTATTTCTGCCGCTGCAACAGCTTCCTGCGCCCGAGTTGTGCCTAGTTGTGCTTGCTTGATAGCCTCATCCGTAACCATACTGGTGTTACGATAATTCTGGTTTACATTATTCACGTTTGTACTGGCATTATACAAATTCGTCATCAAAGCGCTGTCATACAGCTCAGCCAAGGGTTGATTAACCGTAATCTTGTCACCACTTTTAAAATCAATAAATTTAACTGTGCCATTTGCCAGGGCCACGACATCAATCTTGCTAGCTGCCTTGACGGTGCCTTGCATGCTTAGCTTAGCTTGGTCAGCCCGTTCGCCAAGCTCTTCAACGCCCACTTGTTTTGCGACTGCAACAGGATCGTTCTGCACGATCTTTTTCTTATAATAGCCGTTGACTGCAATAGCGCCAATCACTGCAGCCAATAAACAAGCGGCCAGTACGATGTTTTTTTTGTTCAATTTCATATTCATAAATTATTCTGTAATTTTTAACAACATCTTCACTAGTTGTTCCTGTTCCTCGGGAGTTAGTTTTGATAATGTCTTATCCATGTGCAAAACCATGTTGCTCAATCCCTCTTTAAGCCTTTTTTTTCCTTTAGCGGTTACCTCCAACTCAACTACGCGACGATCGCCTTCGTTTCCTTTTCGTTTAATCAATCCCTGCTCTGCCAAATCGTTAACCAAAGATGTTGCCGAAGGTGGCGTAATCCCGAGGTATTTTGATAACGACCTCATGGTAACGGCTTCGTTGTCTTTAATGTAACGAACCGTTTCCAGGTGTAAAATCGACATACTGCTAGCACAACGTCCGGAGACATGGCGATGTAATATTCTTTGCGCTAAAAAAAGCAATGAGGATAACTGCTTGGTATTCTTAGGCATACTTAGGTAATCTAACTATTAGACTTTCTATAATAACATGCCTTTCATCTTTGTCAACACAAAAAACCCTGGCGCACTGGCCAGGGTTTGAATTTTGTTATTGCTTATTTTTCAGGGTAAAAACGGTAATTTCGGGCGTATTGCCAATGCGCAGAGGCGGTCCCCAGGTGCCGGTCCCAACAGAAGTATAGCTGGTAAAATCTCCATCTCTATACATGCCTGCGGCAAATTGCTTGTAAATTGCTTTCACAATGTAATTAAAAGGCCAAAGTTGCCCATTATGGGTATGACCGGAAAGCATAAAATCAATCTTGCCAGTATCTTCGACCATTTTCGTCAATTTAGGCTCGTGATACATAAGGATAGCTGGTTTTGCCGGATCAAGCTTATTAATAATCGAAATTAAATCCTGTTTTTCACCAATAGAAGGATAATCCACCCCCACCAGCGAAACGCCATCAACCTCTTTAATTTCATTAATCATCACCTTGACCCCTGTGTTTTCTAAAGCAGCCCTGGCCTTGTCTTTGCCTAAATAAGTCTCATGATTGCCAAAAATAAAATATACTCCACTGCTGGCACTTAACTTTTTTGCAGCCTGACCTAGC
>JAAXVE010000049.1:2984-6119 GCA_013335665.1 Candidatus Falkowiibacteriota bacterium | reverse complement strand
TATTATTTTGCAGAAAAATGTACAGACTTCCGTCTAAGCAGAAAAAATGATCAGCAAACGCCAGGACCCATGCACATAATTGCCTTAAAAATATTATCAAAGCCGATTGAGCAGGCGCGCCAGCTGCAGCTCGTCATAAGTATATCTGCCGCTCAAATATTCGAAAACTGGTTTCAGCTTCTCGTCGCCGAATTCATGGAAAGCTCGGCACATCACCTCGTAACGATCGCGTGGCAGCTTTAGATATTCCAGATCAATCCGCTCGCCGGCATCGATCATCTTCTCCAAGTGATTAATAACAGTTATGGGCTTCAGGTTCTGATTTTTGGCGATACGCGCCAAAGGAATCTTCTTCTGCAGCAGCTCTTTAGTCTTAGCATAATACTGCGGATGGGCCACCTTGACGATATCCGCTTCAAAGACTTTTGTTTTAGCTGGCAACGGCTCAGGACTAAGGCCGTGTTCTTTAACAAAGACTTTGATCAAGCGGGTGAAATCATCGCCGAACTGCTCAAGCTTTTTCGCGCCGACTCCGCTAATCTTCGAAAACGCCTCCTTATCGATTGGCAGATAGTGCGCCATCTCGCGCAGTGAAGCATCACTGAAGATGACGAACGGCGGGACGTTGGCCTCTTCGGCCATAGTCTTGCGCAGTTCACGCAACGATTCGAAGAGCTCGGGATTATGCTCGATCTTCCCTTTAGACTTCGCTTTGGTCGCGGTCTTATCAACCTGTGGCTTAATAAGTTCCAAGGTTTCGTTGTTAAGCAGGAATTCTTGGCCTTTTTTAGAGATCGAAATGATCGGGTACTCACCGGCGCTCTTGAGCAGGTAGCCTCGATTAATCAACTCAGTTGTCAGCTGACCAAGCTCGTGCTCGGAGAAGTCCTTGACTATACCAAACACTGAGAGTTCATCATGATGATTCAAAAGCACCTTCTGATTCTTCCGTCCCAACAAGACATCGATTACATAGTTTTTCCCAAAACGGTTCTGCGTCCTTATGACAGCCGAAAGGATCTTTTGCGTTATTTCGGTTCCATCAAATTTCTCCTTAACCTCAGTGCAGCAATCGCAGCTCTGACACTCGTCCGCTTGCTGCTGCTCGCCGAAATAATTAAGCAGGTATTTCTTGCGGCAAGTGGTCAGGCTGCAATACTCCAAAACCTGGTTCAGTTTTTCTTCTGACAAACGCGCCTGCTGTGCATCATCGATCTGCTTTATGAAAAATTCATGTTTGCGGGCATCGGCATAAGTGTAAAACAGGACGCACTCACTCTCAAGCCCGTCACGGCCGGCTCGTCCGATTTCCTGATAGTAGCCTTCAAGCGACTTCGGAAATGTATAGTGGACCACAAGACGGACATCCGACTTATCGATACCCATGCCAAAAGCGATCGTAGCCACAATAATGCCAACCTTATCTTTAATAAAAAGTTCTTGGACCAATTTACGTTCGTTCGCCTCCAAACCAGCATGATATGCCCGGGCCTTGAAACCGTTTAAAACCAGATTATGCGCTATCTCCTCCGTATCCTTGCGCGAGAAACAGTAGATTATAACTGATTCTCCCGAATGATTCTTAAGAATCTCAACCAGTTTGTAAAAGGCCTGTTTCTTTTCCACGACCCTGATATGCAGATTCTCGCGATTGAAGCTCGAGATGAAAATTGGTGCTTTTTCAAGGTGGAGCTGCCTGATAATATCTTCACGCACCTTGATAGTGGCAGTAGCCGTCAAGGCGATTGCTGGCACGCTTGGAAACATCGCTTTCAACTGATTAAGATTGCGGTAATCGGGACGGAAGTCGTGACCCCACTCCGAAATACAATGAGCTTCGTCAACTGCGATCAAGCTTATTTCCAATGACGCTAAAAAATCTTTGAAACTGCTCAAGGCGAAACGCTCTGGGGCAATGTAAAGAATTTTTACTTCGCCAGCGCGGGCACGATTGCATATTTCGCTGATTTGTTCCGAAGTCAAAGTCGAATTGATAAACTCGGCGGCAATTCCATTAGCCTTGAGGGCGTCGACTTGGTCTTTCATCAGGGCGATCAAAGGCGAGACCACCAAGGTTACGCCAGACAGTGCTAAAGCGGGTAGCTGATAACAAAGCGACTTGCCTCCCCCCGTAGGCATTAAGACAAATCCGTCTTTGCCAGACATGACATTATTTATGATATCGGCTTGGAGTGGACGAAATTCGTCAAAACCGAAATATTTTTTCAAAAGATTATTCATTGCTTTTTTCTTAGTTCCGATATCAGCATTATACCACAACCGGAAAAACCTTATCAGACACTTCTATCTTAATACATACTTAATGTAACTATATTACATTTCAGATGTATTATAACTAGTAAAGACAGTTTTTAATAATAAGAAACTAACATTCGCTTCCTTGGCAAATTGCAAGACAATTGCCCGGGACACGGTAAAAAAAATGAAACGTTATATCTTGTCAATTACGGCAATAGTCGCCATGCTCACATTCAATATGCTTCCAGCATTAGCTTCAAGCGGCAACAGTGGCGGCTCTGATGATTCGAGCAGCTCATCGAACAGTTCGTCAAACTCGAGTAACAGCAGTGGTTTGGAAACTGAGACGGAACATGGGGTCACAACCACAACGACACATTCATCCGGTGACGACTTTTTCAGGGATAATTTCGGTGCTAGTAGCAGCATGGAAGTCGAAACCGAACACGGCGTAACCTTCTTGAAGCCTCATGGATCAAGCGGCAACGATTCCAAGACGCTGGGTTTAAGCTCCGAGGGTATGGAAGTTGAAACCGAACACGGCGTAACCTTTTTAAAGCCTCATGGCACAACAACAAACAGCTCTTTGGAAAATAGGATTTCCGGCAGGATCGTATTGCAAGTACAAAGCAACGGCGAAGCCTGGTGGATTGATCCAGTAACAAAGTCGAGAATATTTCTTGGCAGACCGGATGATGCTTTCACGGCAATGCGTGAACACGGTCTTGGTATCTCAAATGATGACTTGAATAAAATTGCAACTGACGATTCACGTGGCAACTCAACAAGCTCCTTAGCAAAAAGGCTGTCGGGCCGTATTCTACTACAAGTTGAAAACAACGGTGAAGCCTGGTATGTCAACCCTGTAACGCTAA
This sequence comes from Candidatus Falkowiibacteriota bacterium, assembly GCA_013335665.1. Classification (GTDB taxonomy): domain Bacteria; phylum Patescibacteriota; class Patescibacteriia; order Patescibacteriales; family GWE2-39-37; genus JAAXUA01. Next base: position 2,985 of record JAAXVE010000049.1, on the reverse strand, counting down.
A
>JAAXVE010000049.1:0-2974 GCA_013335665.1 Candidatus Falkowiibacteriota bacterium | reverse complement strand
TCCTCGGGCGTCCTGATGATGCATTCAAAGTAATGCGCGGCCTTGGTCTAGGCATAACTAACGACGATCTTAGCAAAGTTAAAATCAAACTGGGAGAAGTCGGTCAAAGAAAATTGGAAATTGCCCTTCTTTCCGACAATAACTCTGCACAGTCCGGAGTTGCCGAAATAAAGGAAGTCGGCAACCAAGTAAAGGTTGAAATAAGGCTAAGCGGAACTGCAGTCGGATCGGTCGAACCGGCCCACATTCATGTTGGCAACCGTCCTAACCTTGGAGCAGTCAAATATCCCCTCAGCAATGTAGTTAACGGAATCTCTCAGACCGTTCTCAATGTAACCTTTGACAAGTTGTTATCCGAAAGACCTCTTGGAATTAATATCCATAAATCTGCTGCAGAAATGAACATTTCAGTAGCTAGCGGCAACCTCTAGATAACTGCATTTAATATAAATAAAAACAAGGCATAGAGCCTTGTTTTTATTTATATTAGCCGATAAAAGCCTTACTGGCCTGCACGCTCGATAATTTGTGTATCTACTTTAGCGCTCTAATAAACACTGCGAGGTGTTGCGCCGAATCGCTTTAAAATGCTAAAATTAAGGAAAGGGTTTAATTATGTTAACATTAGCATTATGAAAAAAATCCCGACTAAGATGAAAGCGGCTGTCGTCGAGAAATTAGGCGAACCGCTAGTTATCAAGCAGATCCCCGTGCCAGAGGTCGTGCCCGGAAGGATCTTGATTAAAGTGGCCGCCTGCGGCGTTTGCCACACTGACCTGCATGCAGCAAACGGCGACTGGCCCGTAAAGCCGACTGCCCCTTTCGTACCGGGCCATGAAGGCGTCGGTACTGTCGTAGCCTTAGGCGAAGGCGTGACCGAAGTCAAGGTTGGCGATCGCGTCGGTGTGCCTTGGCTCCACACTTCGTGCGGCCAATGCGAATATTGCACATCCGGCTGGGAAACTCTTTGCGAAAAGCAACAGATGACCGGCTACACCGTGAACGGCAGCTTTGCCGAATACGTTTTAGCTGACCCTAAATATGTCGGCCGCATCCCGGATAGCCTTTCTTTCGAACAGGCAGCCCCAATTCTTTGCGCCGGCGTAACTGTCTACAAAGGCTTAAAAGAAACAGAGGTGCGCCCAGGCCAATGGGTAGTCATTTCCGGCATCGGCGGGCTTGGCCATATGGCCGTGCAGTATGCCAAAACCATGGGCATGCGCGTCATCGCTGTCGATATTTCCGATAGCAAATTGAAATTAGCCAAAAAAGTAGGTGCTGACTTGGTCTTCAATGCCAACAAAGTCGATGCTGCTGCCGAAATCAACAAGGAAATCGGCGGTGCACACGGCGTCCTGGTTACAGCCGTCTCGACTGCCGCCTTCCAGCAGGCAATCAGCATGCTGCGCCGCCGCGGCACCATGTCTTTGGTCGGCTTACCGCCAGGAGAATTCCCTGTCCCGATCTTCGATCTGGTCCTGACCCGCAAAACTATCCGCGGTTCAATCGTCGGCACACGCCTTGATCTCAATGAATGTCTGGACATTGCTGGCCGCAACCAAGTCAAAGCCAACATCAATGTCGAACCCCTCGAAAACATCAATTCCATCTTCGATCGCATGAAAGAAGGAAAGATTGATGGCCGTATCGTCTTGGGATTAGAATAGTTTCATCAAGACAATAACTATAGAAAGAAAAACCGCCGGATACGGCGGTTTTTTGTTTTATAATTCCACATAATCAGGACTTGGAACTTTCACTGGTCGAATCTCGCTTGAAGTACCAATACAACAGCCCTAAAGGCAAAAATAGAAGAAATATCAATATAACATTTTTGACGTCGTACAAACCTGACCAACCGGCAATATCTATCTCCGACAGCATTGCCGTAACGTAAAAGATAACCAATAGGGATAAAACATTTCTTTTAATAAAGTAACCTAAAGGAATTATAGCTGCTGCAAATAAGCCAGCCATACTGAGGCTTGTGATTATCTTCTTGTAATCGCTTTCCACGGCAATACCGAAAAGCATTATCACCAAGAATGAGGCCAGTACTGCCCACCACCGTTTAAAATAACGATAGACAACCAGAACCGGAATTAGCATTAAAGGCAAATAGACTAGTATCGCTGAAAAAATTTCTCCGAAATCCGTCAACATTGGTACGAAGTCGTTCAAGGAAGCCGGCAATTCTGGTAAGGTGATGAAAAAATTAAAAAGGTCATATTTTTTTTCCACTATAACTAAGACAGCGCCGATAGCCATGGCTATAAAGTAAGCGAACAATCCGACCGCATAGCCCATCTTGACTGCATCCCGCAAAACGCGCTTCTTTTCGCCCCTTTCTTCCGGGATAATCGGGTCAATCACGTTCTCTTTCACCAAAGCCAAAAGGAAAGCAAAAAGCATGGCTAAAAACAAAATCAAAACAACATACCCTAAAAGATAGGACAGAATTGATTTCATGTGAAAAATCTTAAGACTCTCAACGCCGTCATACTCTGAATAATAAGACGACAACCCATTCAAAGATATCACTAACGACACTACCACCCCGGGCAAAGAATACAAAAGTCCTTTGCGCCAAAAAATCAAGCCATCGCGGTTCAGTCGCAAATATGAGACCACTGTATAGACCAAGAAGAAAAGCATCAAGATGAAGCCGACCACGCCCACGATAAAATTTCTGATGCCAGACTTTGAATTATCGCGATACCACGATTCAGGGATGTAAACGTACTTTGAAAAGTTACCGACCTCATCGCCTCTGATGCGCACCGAGGCTCGCAATGACCCGTCGCCAAGGTCGAAACTACCGTCTTTAAAGACAACTGAATAATCCATCCTTTCGTTCTTCTTGTCTTCAACCACTTCAACGAGCGAGTACTTGGAAAAATCCAAATCCTTCCGACTCTTCAAATAAGTTTCTGCCAACAGCTGCGCGTCTGACTTTGACAAGCTTGCACCCTTT
>JAAXVE010000168.1 GCA_013335665.1 Candidatus Falkowiibacteriota bacterium | reverse complement strand
CGACGCTCTTCCGATCTCAAGCATTTATGGCTTGAGAATTAATCCTTCAATTTCACAAGATGGTTTATCGGGTTCACTTACAATTAAGGATGTGAACATTTATAATATTGAAAACCTAAATAACCAGGTTACAACAGGTTCCAGCATTGGCATTGAATTTTCAAAACCATTAAATACTGCAGTGCTGAATATTAGCGGCTGTAAAATTTATGATATTTTTAGTAACGGAAATACTGCGTGTAACCGCAGCCAAAAACCATCAAAGAAATCTAGGAAAGGTGATAAAAGTTTTGGTCGAAAGCGAGAAAAAAGGCTGTGTTTATGGGCGCAGCAGTGATAACACTGCCGTTAAGGTTATTGGCGGCGGACCTGAGCTCATCGGGCAATTTGTTAATGTTATGATAAACGAGGCGCGCGATTTCGGCATGGATGGAGAGTTGGTTATTGCTTAAAATTTGTAGAAATAAAATGAGAAATAATAAGCCAAAAATAATTGTTATTCTTGGGCCGACAGCTTCTGGTAAGACCAGTTTGGCAGTCAACATGGCCAGAGAATTCGACGGCGAGATCGTTTCTGCGGATTCCCGCCAGGTTTTTCGTGGCATGGACGTGGGAACGGGCAAGGATTTGGCTGAATACGTAGAGATAAAATATCACATGATCGACGTAGCAGAGCCGATGGAAGATTACAGTTTGGCGCATTACAAAAGTGGCGTGGAAAAGGCGATAGACGATATTGTGCGGCGTGGCAAGCAGCCTTTTTTGGTCGGAGGGTCTGGTCTGTACCTCCAGTCTGTTGTCGACAACTATGCTTTGAGCGAAGTTGGTCGCGACGATGGCTTGCGTGAAGAGTTGGAAAAATTATCAGTGTCTGATTTGTTTGAGCGTTTGGAAAAAATTAATCCGTTGTTTGCCTCAAAGATCAATGAAAGCGACGCCAAGAACAAGAGGCGGCTCGTGCGATATATCGAATTGCAAAGTTCAGATCAAAAGTCAGAGACGCCAAAACTTGAGCCTCAAAAATATGAATGTCTAGTCTTGGGGCTTGACCCGGGAAAAGAGGTGGTTGATGCGAAAATATATAAAAGGTTGATCGATCGACTGGAAAAGGAGGATATGGTCAAGGAGATTGATGATTTGCATTCGAAAGGCGTAACCTGGCAACGCTTGAAGGATTTTGGCTTGGAATACCGTTTCGTGGCCGAATATCTTCAAGAAAAAATCGACTACGAAACCATGGTTGAGCGCTTGAATATCGCCATCCGGCAGTTTGCCAAAAGGCAGATGACCTGGTTTAGGCGCTGGGAAAAGCAGGGAAGACATATTTATTTGCTGAATTTTGACCGAAAAATCGAGGACGCAAGGGCTAAAATACAGAAATTCTTGAGTTAAGGATTAATTTGACCTTTTTCCGTTTTAGTGGCAAGATGAAAAACCAGGCGTGGGCCGCCAGGCCCACCCGGTTTCTTTTATCGCACCTTATTACAACGGAAAGGAGAATTCTGTCATGGCTAGTGCAACTGTATATCAGTGCAAAATTTTACCGCTATCAATGGCGAATGACTTCCTCTTGTTGCAGGATGGCGAGGTGCGCCATGAGCAATGAGAGCGCAGCAAAAAATGGCCGCATCGATTGGTTTCTTGAATCAGCATGTTGGTCTGCAAGCCGCCTGTTGCTCATCTTTGCGTCACCGATAAATTCCGGTGATCTGATCCGGGAATATCTGGTCACTTTGAGCGACAAAAACGAAGAGAAGATTTATTGGTCAGGGCCGCTCATATGTCTTGCTGTGAGTGATTGCGACGGTGAAAAGCTGAGTATCGAGCATTGTATGGTTGATAGCTTGGTAATCGAATTTACCAAACCGTACTTACGCAAGGGCGTAGTAGTGAAGCTTCACAGGCTCATTCGCGGCCTTGTGATGCCATGCAGAATTGAACTATGAAAAAACGGCCGCAAATGCGACCGTTTTCTTTTTTTACTATTTCTGATTGACGAATTTGAAATCGAGCTGGTTGGAAATTTCTATCAATTCATTTTCTAAGCGTTTCTTGTCTGCGTCGCTGATATTCTGCGCCTTGCTCAATCCTCTGATATTTTGGTTGAGTTTCTTGATCTCATCAGCAATGACTTCTTTAGGCAACTGTTGGGATAATAAGGCATTCAATCTGGCCACCTCGCTCGTGTAATCAATTGCTTCTGATTGTTCGGCTACTGTTTTTTCAACCGCTGCTGTTGCTGACTTTAACGGACCCTCGGACCTGAATGCTTTGAAACGTTTGTATTTTTCTTCTGCGCTATCGATTATTCCTTTTTTCTCTTCATTCGCGAATATTTCCT
>JAAXVE010000167.1 GCA_013335665.1 Candidatus Falkowiibacteriota bacterium | reverse complement strand
CCGCGAGGCTTTGCAAGTCAGTCTGACATTCGGCTCGGAGGCTACGACGACCATCGCTTATAATTTTGAGAAATTGGCCACCTGCGGACCTCTTGGCTGCTACAATTACCCAGCCTACATAAAAAGTAAGGAACAATTGGAGCGAATCGGGTTTTTCGGGAACGGTGATCCAGTCTGGGGTTTAAAAGACAAACACGAAACATATCAGCTAGAAGACAAAAAGAAAGTGGAGATACTCAAAGAAATTTACGATTCGTATTATCCTGGCTGGGATGACAAAGCACAGAAGGATACGGCTAAAGTTAGTTATGAAAAATTCCTTGCCTCTCATCCGGTAATATATTGGCAAGATCCGTTCGGCGCTTTTTTGGAGTTGAGGAACGCGAATTACATCCCAGCTGTCGAGTGTGGCAAGCCAGTTATTTATCTTTATCCGACGAAAACCACTACCGTGGCGGTTAAAGTAGCGCCGACTGGCGGCTTTAGTGTGACAGAACCAGAATATGGCGATGGTTGGCGTGTCGAGGCGAAACCTACGGGCGAACTTAAGAATTTGAGTGATGGCAAGACATATCCATACTTGTTCTGGGAAGGCAAGGGGCTTGATTACTCTCAACCCAAAGAGGGTTTCGTAGTGGCGCGCAGCGAAACAGCAAAGTTTCTTAAGTCAAAATTGGCCCTTCTCGGGTTGAACGCCAAGGAATCATCAGAATTCATGGCGTTCTGGTTGCCGCGCATGCAGTCTAAACCTTATTATTTTATAACTTTCGTACCTAAGAGCCAGTTCGACCAGTTGGCACCGCTTTCAGTTGAACCTCGACCAGAAACCGTTATTCGCGTCTTTATGGATTATCGAGGGTTGGACGAGCGCATCACAGTGCCTGAGCAAAAAATAGTTACGCCTAAGCGCCTTGGTTTTACTGTAGTTGAATGGGGCGGGGCATTGCACAATTAAACGTGTGAACCTGAAAAGTAAAACAATAGTTTTTTCAATAACCCTGCTCTCATTGTCGCAAGTAGGGTTATTGTATTTGTTGCGTGCTAGGCCAGCTGTTGCGCCAGTGAAGACAGTGACGTCCAATTCGGACTTGGCCGTCTCAGGCCCAGAAGAGTCTGGTCAAATCGCTACAGAATCGGCTGATCCGGGCGAACAGGTAAAGGGCGGTATCGTCCCGCACCATCTGATGGTCCGTGATCAGCTGGCAGCTTATTTCAAGGCCTTTGATGGCGCTAATTATGATTCTGTAGTTATTATCGGGCCAAACCATTTCAGTCGAGGCGACAAAATTATCACCACTGACAGGGCGTGGCCGACGGCTTCTGGCAAAGAACTGGTACCTGACATCAGTATGATCAATGAACTTGGAATCGAAGTCCAGAACGAGCCTTTCACACAAGAACATTCCATTGGTAATCTGGTCAGCTTTGTCAAAGATGCTATGCCAAAAGCAAAAATCGTGCCGATAATTCTCAGGATTGATACGACTCAGGACGAAGCGGCTAACTTGGCCGAGAACCTGGCAAAAGCGGTTGCGGGCAAAAAAACATTAGTCCTGGCCAGTGTAGATTTCTCACACTATCAGCAGGTTGCAGTAGCCGATTTGCATGACATGGCCAGTCGGGCAGCCATTGATAATTTTGAACTAGGCAGGATCTATGGCTTGGAAATAGACTCCCCGCCTTCGATTTACGCGCTGCTGAAATACTTGTCGCTCACAGGTGCGGAAAAGGGCCAGCTTAAATTTGCTACCAACTCTGGCCGCTTAGCGCCCGCCACGGCCGACAACACCACTAGTCATAATTTTTATTATTTTTACCCGGGAAAAGCCAAGACCGAAAAATACTTCAGCGGTCTTTTCTTCGGTGACATCATGATCGACCGCCACGTTGGCGAACGGATTAAGTCAATCAAAGTTGACGGTTTAATTAAGAGCTTGGCTGGTGACGAGAAGCGTTTTTTGATGGGCACGGACATTGTTTCGGCTAATCTGGAAGGTGCTGTCACCGATGCCGGTGCCCATTATGCGCCGCAGCTGTCCAATGACTTCGCTTTTGCGCCAAGCAATGTCCAGGTTTTTAAGCAATACGGCTTCAACTTTTTCAACATGGCCAACAATCATCTGACAGACCAAGGCGGTGTGGGCCTTAAGGAGACAGAGAAAAACCTAACCGCTTTGTCCTTGAATCACTCAGGTTGCCCGGATAAGGCGGTAGGTGACTGCACAGGAGTAATTGAACAATACGGCAACACCAAAGTCGCTATGCTCGGTTTCAGTATGGTTTATGGTGACTTCGACTTGACTAAAGCAAAAGAGAAAGTTTCCGAAGCAAAAAAGCAGGCGGATTTC
>JAAXVE010000166.1 GCA_013335665.1 Candidatus Falkowiibacteriota bacterium | reverse complement strand
CATTAAAACTGTGTTCGCGAGTATATGTGAAAAGCTCAAATCTGGCAATCTCCAAAGCATAAAAAAGCAAAAGATACCTACATAAACCAGATAATAATTTATCCTGATGAAGCGAGGGTTCAGTTCAAATCTTTCCCCTATATTTCAGTAAAATTTAATGATGGCATAGAATGACCTGACCCCCGAAAATGAAGCCAATTGTTAGTAGAGAAAAGTCGTGGTAATATAAAACAAAGGAATGATGAATAATGCCACGAAAAACATACGGAGCCGAAGAAATAGTCGGGATTTTGAGAGATATCGAAATTCTGAACGGCAAAGGAAAAAGCATTTCGGATTGCTGCAGGGACAAAGGTGTCAGTGAAGCAATTTATTATCGATGGAAGAAAGAATACAGCGGCCTTCACCCTAGCCAAGCAAAACGACTCAAGGAGCTTGAAAAAGAGAACGACCGGCTGAAAAAACTCCTGGCAGAAGTAATGCTGGATAATCAGATACTAAAGGATATCAACTCGGGAAACTTATAAGCCCGCCCAAGCGCAAAGCTGCCGTTAAGGCCGCACAGGAGAAATACTCAATCAGCGAACGGCGGGCATGCCAAATAGTTGGACAACCCCGCAGCAGTCAGCGATATATAGCAAAAAAGCTGGCAGATGAAGACGAAATCACGGCGCAAATCGTTGAACTGGCCAGCGCCTACGGTAGGTATGGATATCGGATGATTACAGCGATGCTGCGTGGACGAGGCTATAAAATCAATCACAAGCGCGTATATCGGATTTGGAGGTCGTTAGGGCTTAAAGTTCCGGAAAAGCAGCCCAAACGAAGAAGGCTATGGCTCAACGACGGCAGCTGCATACGTATGCGGGCGGAGCACGCTAACCATGTTTGGAGTTATGATTTTGTGGAAGCAAAGACCAGCAAGGGTCGAAAGATTAAGATACTGAATATTATTGATGAATACACACGGGAGTGCTTGGCCAGTCATGCGGCATTCCGAATTCGGTCGGAAGACGTTAAAAATGTTTTGCGAGAAGTTATGCTACGGAAGGGAGCGCCAGAATATCTGCGCAGCGACAACGGCAGCGAATTCATTGCCAATCATTTGAGAGCGTGGCTGTCGGAGATGGAAGTGTCAACGATGTACATTACTCCCGGCAGTCCATGGGAAAACGGATTTGTTGAATCGTTCAACGGAACAATGGCAAATGAACTGCTCAACCGGGAAATCTTTGACACGCTGCACGAAGCCAAGGTGCTTCTTGCTCGCTGGGTTCTGGAGTACAATACAAAACGGCCGCACAGCGCACTGGGTTACCGACCACCAGCCCCAGAAGCCTATTTATGGGCGATATATAATAAGGCATTGAATTATGGAAAACGTTTTGCGTTTCGCACAGTTCAACACCTTTAATACGACTATAAAAACCAGCGGCTTTCTCTACAAAAAAGTGGTATGGCAACTGGGGGCACATCAGATGACCCAATAACAGTATCAAGTCTTTCATTGTTTCGATTTGAAGTATGGGCACAAACCCAAATGTTACTATTTGTTCTTGAACCTGATGTACCTGTAACAGCATTAACTACATATGTATGATACCAGCCTTGGCTGCTACTATATATTTGAATTGTATCACCTACTTCAGCGTAACTTAAATTGTTATTATTTATCCAACCAAATATACCCCTTGTACTAGTTGAACTAGAGCTTACATAATCAGCAAAACTAATCACATTAATCCATGACAGAGAGTCATCATACTGAGTTGCTGTTTGATACCACGCCCTAGTTCCGCTGCCAATCATAGGAAAATCTTTACTGTTAATATTTGTTGAACTATTTGTTCCTCCGAAACCATACCAAACACACTGAGATGCAAAGTTTTGGCAATCACTAGGATTATAATTTGGTATGTCAACAGCAAATCGGACAGAAAAAATAAGGTCATGTTAAACTGAAAAAAACGAGAGGTGAACAACATGACAGAAAGACGAGACCGGCGAACCTTCAGCGAAGAGTTCAAAAAAACAAATGGTGCAACTTTACAACTCAGGCAAGCCCAGAGCGGATATCATTAGAGAATACGATTTATCTTCAACCACCTTTGATAAATGGGTAAAACGCATCAATTCCACAGGTTCAACAAAGGAATGCGACAACCGGACTCCAGAAGAACTGGAATTGATAAAGCTCCGAAAGGAAAACCAGCGCCTTAAAATGGAGAACGATGTTTTAAAGCAAGCGGCGCTGATATTCGCACAAAAGTAGAAGTGATTCGGAGCAATGCTCACAAATACTCTATATCAGCGCTGTGTAAATGTCTGAGCATTGCACGCAGCACATA
>JAAXVE010000165.1 GCA_013335665.1 Candidatus Falkowiibacteriota bacterium | reverse complement strand
CATGGCCATCATCTTCTTTTTGCCCTTCTTCTGCTTTTCCAAAAGCTTGCGCTTACGCGACACGTCGCCGCCGTAGAGCTTGGCGGTCACATCCTTGCGCAAAGCCGAGATCCTCTCGGAGGCGATAACCTTAGCGCCCAAAGCGGCTTGCAGTTTGATGACGAACATCTGCTGAGGCAGGGTGTCTTTAAGAACTGTCACGACCTCTTTGCCACGCCTGAAAGCCTCGTCGCGATAAACGATCGTCGACAAAGACTCGACCGGCTCTTCTGCCACCAGGATGTCCAGCTTAACTACATCAGCCTCGCGATAATCAAAAAACTCATAATTGATCGAGGCGTAGCCAGAGCTGATGCTTTTTATCTTATCATAAAAATCAGTTAGGATGGCGCTCATCGGCAGTTCGTAATGCAAGACGGCTCGCTCTTGGTCGAGGTATTCGGTATTCTTGTACACGCCGCGCTTCTCCTGAGAAAAACTCATGATTGAACCAAGATAATCCTTAGGGGTAACGATATCCAGCTTGACCCAAGGCTCTTCAACGGTGTTGATTTCGGTCGGCGCTGGCAATAATTGAGGACTGGAAACCATTATCTCTTCCCCGTTGGTCTTGAAAACTTTATATGAAACACTTGGTACAGTTACGATCAAATCTAAATTATGCTCGCGGCGCAAGCGCTCCTGGAAAATCTCCAAATGGAGCAAACCTAAAAAGCCGCATCTGAAGCCGAAGCCCAAGGCCTGCGAGTGTTCCGGCTCGTAAACCAAAGCTGAATCGTTTAACTTAAGTTTGGAAATCGCCTCGCGCAACAGCTGGAACTCATCGCCCTCTTTCGGGAAGATACCGGCATAAACCATTGGCTTGGCTTCTTTGTAGCCGGTCAGCGGTTCGACTGCGCCCATATCCTTCTGCAGCATAACCGTATCGCCAACGCGGCAATCAGCCACTTCTTTAAAACCTGTCACTAGATAGCCGATCTGTCCGCAGGCCAAGGTCTTGGTCGAACGGTAGTCGGGTTTGAAGATGCCAACATCGATCGCTTCGCTTTTTGCCTGAGTGGCGATAAGATTGATCTTGTTTCCATTGGTGACTGCGCCATCGACGATTCTGACATAGGCTACCACGCCGCGATATTCGTCATAGTTCGAATCAAAAATCAAAGCGCGCAAGGGTTTGTCTGGTGAGCCTTTTGGGGCCGGCACGTGCTCGATGACCGAATCCAAAATAGACTCGACGCCTAACCCGGTTTTACCAGAAGCTTCCAGAATATCCTCTTCGCGACAGCCGAGCAGTTTTATTATTTCTCTCTTGGTCTTAGGCACGTCGGCAGCAGGCAGGTCGATCTTGTTGACCACCGGCACGATAACCAGATCCTGCTCGATGGCCAAATACAAGTTGGCCAAGGTCTGGGCCTGGATGCCTTGCGAGGCGTCGACTAATAGTACAGCCCCTTCGACCGCGGCTAAGCTGCGGGAAACTTCGTAGCTAAAATCAACGTGACCCGGGGTGTCGATCAGGTTCAAGACGTGGCCGCGATATTCCATGGTAACCGGCGCCAACTTGATGGTGATGCCACGTTCGCGTTCAAGATCCATCTTGTCCAGGACCTGCTCTTTCATCTTGCGCTTTTCGATGGTTCCGGTCAGCTCAAGCATGCGGTCTGCCAGGGTCGATTTTCCATGGTCGATATGGGCGATGATGCAAAAATTTCTTATCTTTTCCATATGTGTTTATCTGATCGGGCCTCTCCCCCGAAATACTGAAATTTACCTCAGTTTCTTGTTAAATATTAGGCTAAACGCAAAAAGTAGACGGGTTGTGCCTACCCGGGCTAATAGTGACTATATCTTACTAAGTTTGCTTGATTTGGTCAAATGGTTCAGGCGATGATATTTAGCCTGTCATTTACCTTATTTTGAGTAAAATAATCCTTGACCAGATAGTGGCACTCGTTGATCAAGGCATTCCTTTTAGCTTGTGGCCAGTCCTTTAATTTGTCACCCAACTCTATATCTAAGATAGAAAATGTTACTAAGAGCAAATTAGTGTTCGGCTTGACCTCGAGCATCAAACCGGTGGACTTGTGTGAAAAAAGATTTTGACTGACGCGCTCCCAAGTCTCGAGCATGCTCACTGCTTCGCGGATGCAGTCGGCTGCGTTGATGGACATGTTAGTGCGCAGAAGATAAGTGGCAATGGAATGCATATGAAAAGCCAAGTCATTGGAAAACTTAATGACTTGCTTGCGTTGACGGCTGCGTTTAAAGATAGTGATCGGGTTAAGCATGGTTATATTTTAAATACCTCGAGCCTCGCCCTGGTCTTCGCTTTCCAGGAGACGCCAAGGTAGACGGCGCTTGATGCCGGCCGTTAG
>JAAXVE010000164.1 GCA_013335665.1 Candidatus Falkowiibacteriota bacterium | reverse complement strand
CGCTCTTCCGATCTCAATCAATTCCCTTGTGCTTCTCCAATTGGCCAACAAACAAACACTGAGCAACTTTCCTTGCCGTGCCAGTGTCACACATCATTTTTTCAGCAAAGGGATTGGGCTGAACCTCGGCTGCAGCATTTTTAAAAAGTCCCGCCTGCTTATGTAATTGGAGGAGCCAAGACGATGGCGAAACAACTTTCATTGCCGCACCCGAGTAACAAGCAGTCAAATGCTGATAAGCTCGCGCGGAGATTGATTTGATCAATCCTTCGTTTTGCCAGAGCATCAAACCTGAAGGGTGGAGCAACTGGATGTCATGAAGAATGTGTACATGCCTAATCTTGCTGCGTTTGACTGCCAAAAACGCAACCAATCCCAAGCCGATTAAGTTATGTGTAACCACCAACTCTATTTTCTCTTTTTTAATCAATCTCTTGGTATAAAAATAGGCCACCGGATCGATCAGACCGTAAAGATGAAAGAGTAAACGCAGCGGGGCCGGCAGCTTGTTCAGACCAAAAAAAAGTCGCGACGCCCCTGGCAGATAGGCGATCTGCTCGGCAGTAGCTTGCGTTCTCTCGCCCCGAGGCAGGCTGGTCAAGATCATCACCTCATGCCCCATAGCGGTCAGCTCTTGAACCATCATTTCAGCAAGCTTTTCGGCACCGCCCCGAGCGAACGGCTTATATAGATTATTTACAATCAAGATCTTCATAGTTCTTTTCCGTTATATGCAACTTCTAAACTCTTGGCGATCCGCGACCACGCATATTTCTCTTCAGCTAATTTCCGTGCATTATGCGCATAGTTTAGCCATTGTTCATTGTCCGACAAGATAGCCGATATCTTTTCTGCCAGATCAGGCACATTCCCTGGCTCAGCTAATAATCCTTGATCGCCTGGAGTAAAAACTTTGCGCACACCTGGGAGATTGGTCGCGATCACCGGCAAGCCCGAGGCCATCGCCTCTAGAAGCACCATGCCAAAAGCCTCGCCCTGGTTAATTGAAGGCAAGACAAACAAATCGGACTGCCGATAACACTCGGCCATGTCAGTATCAGAGAGCTTACCGACAAAATCAATCAGATCCTCAATCCCCAAAAACCTGGCGCGTTCACGATATTCGTCAAGCAAATCGCCGGAACCAATTATGGTTAAACGTAAATCGATTTTATCCTTAATCAAAGCAAGAGCTTCAAATAAAACAGGCAAACCCTTGAAATAATGAGCTCGATCAAGACCGCCTACGAAAATCACCCGTTTTGTGGCAGGCAGCTGGTGTTCATGGGGCAAGAACCGTTCCAAATCAACACCAAATGGAATTTCTTTAAATTTTTCCGGCTGGTCCGAATAATAATCCTTGATCTGGGAATTAGCCACATAATCCAAAGAGGCGGCCGTCACCAGGTCGGACCGCTTGAAAACGAGCGGCCAAATCATTTTTTGCAAAAACTTAAAAACAAAACCCTTAAAGCCGGGGCTTAGGCTATCCATATGATAATGGACTACTAACCTGGTCCTGGGATTAAGTTTGGCATGAAGCCAGACAAAAAAAGCAGAACCGTAAAAAGGATAATGCAAATGCAAGACATCATAGCCCTTCAGCGCAAAAATCAGCTGCGGCAGAACCGCAGCATTTCCGATGGAGAACAATGGCCTTATGTGCCTTACTTTAAATTGATAGTTTGACGTTTCCGTTCCGTTCCCTGCCTGGCGATACGCTGGCGTAAAAACGGTTATATCATGCGCCCTTTCCGCCATTTCACGAGCATAACACAGGGCGGAATTGCCCATGCCGCCCTTGTACGGCGGAAAAACGCAGACAATATGGGCAACTTTCATATTAATTTATCCGGCGGCTGAACAGCAGCTTATTCCAGATATAGATGATTATAAAAACAAGACCTGCCTGGATAAAGTCGATGACGGTATACTCTCTGCTCGATAAAGCCACGATCACACTGATCGACATGGGCAGGAGAAAAGTCAAAACCTCGGTCATGAACTTATCAAAATAGCTTAATCGCAAAACAATATCCGTGTCACCACCGTCTTGCTTGCGCTTTTTATGATCTTTAGACATCCAGCGAAGCTTGATCATCAAGAGGCCCAAGAAAAAGAAGAGCGGAGCCATGGCCTTGATGAACATGGTAAATGCGCTGAAGTAGCCTGGATTTATGAACAAGAGCAGCGAGACAATAACCAAGCCAAGGAAAAGGATATAAAAAATGAAATCAAGTATTAAATCTTTGGAATTCATAAGTCTTTGTTCTTTTGATTTATGGCCACATTCGTAACTATCTCAGTTAAATCGCGTTCCAGCTTAGCCAGCCGCAACCGCATTCTGAAAATAAAATAAAAAAACGTAATAACGGC
>JAAXVE010000048.1 GCA_013335665.1 Candidatus Falkowiibacteriota bacterium | reverse complement strand
AGTGTTTCATGCTCAAGCCTATCAGCCAGTCGATGCGGTCTTTGATGGGCATTGTGTATATGTCCGCCTCGCGGTCGTCGATATACTTGTTGATATCTTTCATATGTTTATAAGGTTATTATAACTCTTGGAATGCCGCCGTCAATTGGCAATTCGAGCAAATTACTTAAAAACAGAAACCCCTTAGTCAGCACTAAGGGGTTTGGCCTTATTTGAAAAGACCTTAAAGAACATACTCCCTGACGGCGGGGAAGATGAAGCATCCGTCTTCGCGCCACGATTTGCCGATCCAATACAGGCCAATACCCCGACGTGTTTCATCGCCAGCTAGATAGGGGTAATACTTTTTCCCGTTCGAGCGCTCCCAGATAGAACCCAGACTGACAAGCTGATGAGTTCTTTGAATTTCGGGGTGATGCTCGCCTATGGCAAGAAGTTCCATGATCGTAACTGGGCGCAGACCATCGCTATTGAATTGTAGCAGGACCGCTTCCGTCTTAACCTCTTGATCAAAACCGATGCATTCGATAATGACGTCGTCCTCATCGGGCTTTTTTGCCTCTTTGGGGAAGTTTGCATCATTGATGTCCTTGCTTGCCCAGTCATAGGCCCCTGATATAACCGCTTCAGAGATTGAGCGGTAGTATCTGATATGGGCCTGGATAATTAGGCGCAAGGCGCGGGAGTGGTTGGTTGGTAAAGAGCCTTGATCACT
Source organism: Candidatus Falkowiibacteriota bacterium (assembly GCA_013335665.1). Taxonomy (GTDB): domain Bacteria; phylum Patescibacteriota; class Patescibacteriia; order Patescibacteriales; family GWE2-39-37; genus JAAXUA01. Next base: position 5,624 of record JAAXVE010000048.1, on the reverse strand, counting down.
CATAAACGCCTCCAAATTCGAGATATGAAGCTTTTCTATTAATAATTCAAGTATAACCACATTAAAAAGGCATGAAGAAGGTTATGTATGTTTTTCCGTTGCGGACATAATAAAAAATATTGCATAGGCTCCATTTTTTTATCCGTATAGTATTTGTGGTATGATAGTTAGAGGTTAATGAATTTTTCTACAAGAGCTCTAATTAAGATATGCTTAAAATCTTATTAAAAACATTTTTGGCAACAGTTGCTGTTGCGGTCGTTTATCTTTTTTTCGCACATTGGCAGATCTATCGTCGGATTACCATTTCGCACCTTAAACCTAGTGATAACCGCCATATTTACGTCTTTAATGACAGTGCAACATCATCATCCGGCATAGTTTATGCAGCGATTGGTGACAGTCTGACCTCCGGCGTAGGCGTCGCAGCTTATGAGCAGTCTTATCCTTATTTGGTGGCAGGGAAGATGGCTGGCAGTTCGATAAAGGTAACCCATCTTAATTTTTCATATCCTGGTGCACGCACGAGTCACGTGGTTAACGATTTAGTCGGCAAGGCCATAGAGGCTAAGCCCGATGTCGTCACTTTGCTTATTGGCACCAATGATGTACACGGCAATGTGAGTGAGGCGACTTTTATACAGAACTACGAGGCATTGATAAAACGGTTAAAGACGCAGACAAGCGCCAAGATAAACGTGGTTAGCATACCGTTTATTGGTCCCGACTCGCTGTTATGGCCGCCTTATCGCTTTTATTATGATTATAAGATTATTAGATTCAACAAGGACATAAAAGAGTTGGCTGCTAAATATAAGATCAACTACATAGATCTGACTACACCGACAGAACAATATGCCGACCACACAGGGCCTTATTATGCAGCCGATGACTTCCATCCATCTGAAACGGGATATGAAGTTTGGTCGCAAATCATCTTCAATCATCTCGACAAGTAAAATGCACGATAGGCTCAGGCATTTTAATAGCGTGCATTGACTAAAAAGAACCGCGATGCTAGTTTGTATTATTACTTGTTTCGTCAAGTAACGCTTTTTAGATAAAATTGTAGTCTAATCACATCCAAAGGAGGTAATGTGGCTAATGAGAGAATGTGACGCGTTGCGAATTAATGAAGAGACCGGATTGCCGGAAATATGCAAAAAGGTCAGGGTAACAGTAAGAGGCTGGTTTGAATCTCTTCATTTCTGGCCTAAAACAGTCGAAATGGAGGTTTTCGCAAGGCAGGTGCCTTGCAATGAGCTGAAAAACGTTTTCGTACCAATGGTGTTGGCCGAAGTCATGATCATGAAAGAAAATGCGATTCTACTCAAGGAGGTAATCCCGTTTCCCATGTTCATTGGTTTTGAAATGCTGCTTGCTCACGTTTTTATTTTTTCGCAAGACCCGAGCTATGAGCCCAAGTCGCATTTGAAGGTGTTAGAGCTATTTTGCCGCTCCTTCAAGCAGTTTGTGCCAGTAATTGTCAATAGTGAAGTGATAATTATAGAAGGTTGAACGCCTCAGCATTATCACAAGGAGAAATTTACAAGACCATTTACCTTGGGCAGATAAATGTGGTAGTAAGATCAATCAGGTAATTGAAGAAGTGAAAAGACTGCATCTACAAGTAAAACTATGTATGCCGCACAGGAAACTGATGCGGCTATTTTTTTAGTTAAATTAAATACTTTTTTATATTTTAAGGCAGTGGTTAAAAAGTGGTTTTATTTGACAAAAAAGCATATTTATGCTATGATGTACAGTTACTTTTGTTGTCAAAAGTTATTTTGCAGTGTAAATCAACTTATATGAGGGGGGGCAGGAAATGGCAGCATTGGTCGTGCACATTGATAAGCGAGGATTGAAGGAAGCTGGACCGGAAGCGGTCAAACAGGCGATGGGGTTCGTCTCGTGCATCGAGACGGCAGTAAACTCCGGCATGGCAATCGAAGATGCCATAATCATGGCGATGCTGGAATTTCCAGACTGTGACGTTGTAGATGATGTCATTTTCGCCGACGGCAGCAGAGTGATGTATTTTTCTGACAATTCGTCAGTCGATTACACGGCTTAAGCCGACAAAAGGAGAGGTGCAGAATGAAAAGGACCATCAAATGTCTTGTTGCTGTCGTCGTGTTGTTTTCCGTAACAAACAGTGTCGCTTGGGCTGCCGAGCTCTACATCGGTTTGATTCGCATCGAGCGTGAGTCGGTCAACCGCATGGATGTATCCCGCAAAAAGTATTACGGAAGAGATCAAGTTTTTTCCATGGACTACACTATTGCCGAAAATGAAAAGGCGGCCAAGGAGATGATTCTCAAAAAGGCGCAAACTGATTATCCCTTTACTGAGGGCTGGGACGACTTTGTCGTCAAAGTGAAGCAAGTCCCCAAAAGTGACTTGAAAGACTTGATCGACAGGCGTCATAAGGTCGGAAAGGAAAAAAATCATGAGCAATGAGCAAAATCACGTTTGGATTACTTATCCTGGACATGAAGGAGAGTTTGAGCTTTCACGCGATCCGGATGGGACGTACTGGTTGCGCGTGGTTAACGGTTGGGACACTTCGGGCCAGTGGCTTGAGCGGAATATCTGTGACGGCAGAATCCGTTACCGGCAGGTTGCTGTCGACCAGCATGGCAAGGCTCTCAATGAGCCGCCGAAAACCACTCAGCCAACTTTCAAAATTCCTGACGTCCTTCTTAGCCGCGAGCAGATCGTGGCATAAGTAAAAGCCGCAGCGTCAAAACTGCGGCTTATTTTGTGGTATAATTATTTATATATTTATGCAGAGAAATAACATTAAAAAATATGGACTACGCTAGTTTTTTTAAGAGCAACAAGAAGGGGGTGCTTTATTTTGCGGCCTTAGCCTGCTTGGCCGCTTTTTCGTTTATCTTTTTTGAATTGAATAAATCCAAGGCTTACCCGGAAATCGGCATGGAAATGAAGATTGACAGAAAAGGGTCAGAAAAAAAGGCAAATGATTTTTTGTCGGCTCAAAGGGTTGATTCAGGAAAGTATAAGAAAGTTACTGAGTTCATCAGCTCATCACAAGCGATGCATTATCTTGACAAAACCCTGGGGCCTAAAGAGGCGGGAACGTTATTGAATAACGATATTGATACTTGGGGTTTTGAAACTCGTTTTTTCATTCCGAGCGATCAGGAGGAGTATTCCATTGCCTTTGATAATCTTGGAAGATTCTCATCTTTTTCACGCATTATTCCTGACGAAAAGGAAGGCGCTAAACTTTCTGAAGCGGAAGCTCAAGCGATTGCAGAGGGTTTTGTCAGGAAAAATTATTATGATGACCTGAGCCAGTACGACTTGATCGAGAAGGATTCGAATGACCGCGGGAAGAGGATTGACTATACTTTTTCATGGGAGGCGAAAAATATCAATATTCAAGACGCTAAGAAGCGTTTGTTGATCGAGATTGATGGTGATCAGGTGGCCAGCTTCAGCACTTACTTAAAAATACCGGAAGCATGGACCAGACAAGAGAGTGCAAACTATGCTAAGAACAAGGCAGCACAAGCGGTGGCGGAAGTGTCGCTGTTTCTGGTATTGTATCTGCCATTGTTCGTTGTTTTTATCAGGAGATTCAAGAATCGCCAGTTTGATTACAAGTTTGCGTTAAAAGTTGCATGCGTTACTGGCGGAGTTACCTTATTATTGATTATCAATTCCATTCCGACTATTTACAGCGGTTACGACACGCTTGATACTTGGAGCAACTTCATTGCTACCCAAGTGTTTTTTGGTTTGCTTGCTCCGGTTATGGCCGGATTGGGAACCTGGCTTTTGATTTTGGTTTGCGAATCATATTTCCGTGAGGCTAATCCGGACAAACCGTCGCTTGAAAATATTTTTTCCAAAGCTTTTTTTAGCGATAGCAGATATTTGCAAGCCTTGTTTGTCGGATTTTTATCAGGTTTTGTCATTGCCGCCTATCAAGTGGCTTACTATTTGATTGTCCGTAAATTCAATTTCTGGGTGCCATCCGATGTCCTGACGATCGATGCCTTCTCCGGATTGGCGCCTTGGGCATACATTTTTGCCGCGGGGTTGCTGCCAGCCATATCTGAAGAGATTACCTTCCGGCTTTTTGGCATTACTTTTCTTTCGAAGATCTTGAAAAAAACCTGGCTGGCAGCGTTGGTCTCTTCATTGATCTGGGCTTTCTTGCATAGCTCTTATCCTCAACAGCCATTTTTTGCACGTGGCTTGGAGCTGTTGCCAGTTGGCCTGTTTTTTTCTTTCTTGTATTTGCGTTATGGCATCTTAACCTCGATTACGGCTCATTTCACGCTGAACTCATTGTTGACATTGCAGTATTTGATCAAAGGCAACGCCATAGATAAAGTCTTATCCGTTGCAATGTTTTGCGTGCCGATCATGCTTATGGTTTTAATCGGAGTTTTGAGGCGCCGCCAGACAGCGGTTACAGTAAGCAATTCAGAGATTTCAGAAAAATTGGCGAATCGAAAAGTGGCTAAAGAGAAAAAAATCATAAGATTGATGGAATATAAAATACTGAGTCATAAGTTTAACATCGGCTTGGCGGTCATGTTGGTGCTCGGTGTTGTCGCGTATGCAATCGTACAGTTCTCCCCAGATGATCCTTTCTTGCCATCACTTGGAAAAAGCAAAAGCCGGAACGAAATCATGGCGTTGTCCGACAATTATCTCAAGGAAAGAGGCATTGAACCGGGACAGTATATGCGGACGACGTCATATTATGCCAATTTTTCAGAAGACGATCAAAGCTATCTGCTTGATTTGCCGGGAGGCAAGGATAAACTAAAGATGATTTTTGAAAAGCAAATACCGGCGTATCTGTGGGAGGTTAGGTATTTCAAGCCAATGGAAAAAGAGGGCTACCTCATAACCATGCTGATTAACGGCGATTTGTATAGTTTTGACCATCCCATTCCTGAAGTGCAAAAGGGTGCAAGCTTGTCAAAGTCAGACGCGCAGCAGTTGGCAGAAACTTATTTGAAGAGTCGGAAGGATTTGGATTTTTCCAAGTACTCGCTCGTTGAAGTGGTTGAAAACAAGAAGAATGAAAGGATGGATTATTCAGTTGTCTTTAAAGAAGGCAGTTTCGACCTTGGCGACGGGTCATTGCGAGCTTCAGTGTACATCAGGGGTGATGAGGTCGGTAATTTTTCAAAGTACGTTTACATTCCTGAATCTTGGTATCGCGATAATTCAAAGTCCGGCATTAGAAATTTTATCGTGGGCGTGGTCGGCTTCATCTTGATGCTTTGCTTCTTGGTCTATACAGTGGTCTCATATTTGCGACTGAATCGCGATGGCTTGATTGTTTGGCGCAAAGGGCTTTTGTATTCTTTGCCTGGGGTGGCAGTGTCGTTAGTGACATCTTTGAATGGGTTGTCGTCTTATTATTCGGGGTATGATGGCGTCGAGAGCCTTAAGATTTTTCACATGAAATCAATTTTGTCCCATTTTTTGGGGTATGTTGTTTTGATTTTATTTTTAGCCATGCTTTTTGCTTTCCTTTTGGCTTTGGTGAAAGAGAACGTGATTGACCCGATTATCCCGGAAGAAAGGGGCGAAAAGAAGCGCGTTTTGCGGGATGCAGTCAAGATGGG
>JAAXVE010000163.1 GCA_013335665.1 Candidatus Falkowiibacteriota bacterium | reverse complement strand
AGAATGTTGGGGTTTGCAAGCATCGGAATAATGCTTTGCGTGACAGCGTAGTCGAAACGGGGAGCCCATTTGCGGGCGCCGATACGGGCAGTGGTTGAACAGTTATCAACCATGTATGCGACGCCACGAGCATGCATGAAGGGGTTGAGGGAGTCAACCGCTTCAATAATTGATTCGTTAACTACTTCGCTCCAGCAGTGTCCGTTTGCACGAAGAACATCGACCTGGGCCATCATGGCTGCGCAGTATATTGCAGCGACCAAGTGATCTATCCGGTTAAGCTCCTGCTTGCATCGCATCTCCCGGACTTTTTTTCCGACTTGCCACATGCTTGTGTTGTCGATTACCGGCATCGGGTAACGCTCAAGGCGTTTACTGGCCATGACGACCGAACGGATTTCGTTGCCGCAGGAGACTTCTTCGTATATTTCCTCCAGTATCGGCAAAAATGCGTTGTAGGCTGCAGCGTAAATCCTGGCGAAAGAAAGTTTTTGGGGCTGGGGGAGTGATTCATAAACCGCAAAGATGCCCTGATGTGAAATTATTTTGCTCAGTGGGCCGGTAATCGTTTCCACTGCTTTGGCAAAAGCCGGGTGCTCCCTCATGCCGATATCCATGACAAAGTAGCGGTAAAGCGCCTCGGCGATGCCATGAACTCCACCGAGAAGAATGCCGCGTTCGCCAAAAATGTCGCTTTTGTATTCGTCTTTGAGCGTGGTCTGAAAGACATAAGGTGCGCCGATAGCGATGGCCCAGCCTAAGGCAACATCAGTTGCGTTGGTGCCTTGCGATTCCTGCTCTACAGCAAAGCTGCAGTTGATCCCGGCGCCATTGATTGATGCGCCCTGCTCATATAGCCGGCGAACCGAAGGGCCCATGCCTTTAGGGCAGACACCGATAACGCCGATATGTTTGGGAAATTTTACACCCACGCTTTCCAGGTGTCCGACCAGGAAGCCGTGCGAAAGCCCGAGAATGGCGCCAGGTTTCATTTGGTCGAAAATAACTTCGTAGTTTTCTACCTGCGAGGCGTCAGAGGTGAGCATGATAACCAGATCAGATTCGCTGATTACATCGATCATCGGTCCAAGGGTTCCGTTGGTATCAGAAAAACCAGCGTCCCGAGCTTTGGCGATAGACGGACTGTTGCTGCGTAAACCGACTTTCACATTGACGCCGGCACCGAGCAGGGAGTCGCGCAAATTCTGCGCTTGCGCTGGGCCCTGCGAGCCCCAGCCTATAACGCCGATCTGGTTGATATCGCGGAAGGCTTCCGCAAGCAAGCTGAAATTGTCCCGACCACCTTGCACAATCTGCTCTTCAGTTCCGGCGAGGTTGATCTTCTTGACGGGAAAAACCTTTGAAGCGAATTTTCGTGCCATAGCTGTCTTTCTCCTTTTCCGTGGTTTTTTGTGCGGTAATCGCACAAATAGTAAGAACAACTGCGTTTAAGCAGCTCTTTAATTTAATATAAAACAAGCTAAAAGTCAAACAGGCCTTATCGGGAAGGCAAAATTTCTGGTTATGATTTTTAAAGTATGCTAACGCTCTGCAACTTGTATATTTATCTTAGGGCATCTGATAACTCCTTAGTAAAACTTTCCTGGTCGCGGTACCCGACAAATTCTAACGCGACCTGTCCATCTTTGAACAATTTCATGTTGGGTATACTTTGGATTTTGTATCTTTCGGCCAGCTCAGCGTGGTCGATATTCTCGACATCCAATTTGACTATTTTTATCTTGCCGGAGAAACTTTCGGCTAGTGCATCAAGGATAGGAGCCATCATGCGGCAAGGTCCGCACCATGGTGCCCAAAAGTCGACCAGCACTGGCAGCTCTGAGTTCATCACTTCCTTTTCAAAAGTTTTTTCAGTAAGATCTATAGGCCTACTCATAAAATTGTTTATGGTTATTTATATTATAAAAAAATTTTAGCCTTTTATTATTAAAAAATTATTAAATAGCCAAAAATCAGGAAAAATGCCTTTGGGGTGGGCAAAATGATATTTTTTGCTACAATAAGGTCATGCCGCAAAAAGATATTTGGGAGCGGGAATACCGCCAGCCACAATTAGTTACTAAAGGGGAAGAGCCGCAAAAGGACGTTTTGCGGCTGCTTAAGGACCTTAGGCGTAAGCACGGGGTCGTTTTTGACGGTTTATCCGTTTTAGACCTGGGCAGCGGCACGGGCCGCAATAGTAATCATCTGGCCTCCCTGGGTGCTCGCGTGGTCGGTGTTGAGATAGCACCAACTGCTGTCAGATTGGCTCGCACTCGCGCTATTGAATTGGGAGTCACGGTGCAATATTATGAGCAGAGCATGGCCGATGCGTTGCCGCTTGATGACAGCTCGGTTGATCTGGCAATCGATATAACCTCTTCTAATTCGCTTTTGAAC
>JAAXVE010000162.1 GCA_013335665.1 Candidatus Falkowiibacteriota bacterium | reverse complement strand
AGCCTAACAGCAATCAATCCATCGTCATACTGGAAAGTAAGGTCGGCTATCTTGAGGGGTTGTATAAGGTTTATTTCACCTACAGCGCTTTGGATGAAGCTGTAAAACTTACGAGCAAATACATCCATGATCGTTATTTGCCTAAAAAGGCGATTGAGGTTTTGGAAGCAGTAGCAGTCAAGGCCTCAAAGACTAAACAGGACAAGGTGATTACGCGCGAACAAGTTGCTCTGCATTTGAGCGAGGTGACAGGCATTCCTTTGACCAGGGTTGGGGCGAACGAGGGTAGGGAGTTGTTGACGTTGGAAAAGAAAATCCACGAGCATATGATCGATCAAGTCGAAGCGGTCGATATGGTAGCAGCCAGCTTGCGCCGTGCCCGCGCCCAATTGACCGAGGGTAAGAGGCCTATCGCCAGCTTTCTTTTTCTGGGTCCGACCGGAGTCGGTAAGACCGAGCTGGCCAAATCCGTGGCTAAGGTCTATTTCGGCGATGAGAAATACATGATCCGCTTAGATATGAGCGAATACCAGACTCAGGACACGATCGCCAAGATGATCGGCGATTCGGGTAATAAGGGTTATCTGACCGAGGCTGTGCGCCAAGCGCCTTTTTCCATATTATTGCTTGATGAGTTCGAAAAAGCCCATCCGGAAATATTGAATCTGTTTTTGCAAGTCATGGACGATGGCCGCCTGACCGACGGGCAAGGCCACACGATCGATTTCACTAATTGCATCCTGATCGCCACCTCGAATGCCGGCGCTATCTATATTCAGGACCAGGTTAAGAAAGGGGCGCCGATTGAGCAGATCAAAGACGTTTTGATTAATGAGCATTTAAACAAGATTATGCGGCCTGAGCTGATTAACCGCTTTGACGGCGTCATCGTCTTTAAACCGCTATCGCAGGAAAACGTTGTTGAAATCGCCCGCTTGCTCTTGAAGAAAATTGAAAACAACCTTAAGAACAAAGGCATACGTATGCGTGTCGAAGAGGCAGGTATCGCCTTGATAGCTGAGCTTGGTTTCGATCCGAAGTTCGGCGCCCGTCCGTTGCGCCGTTTGCTACAAGATCGCATCGAAAACGTCGTAGCCAATAAAATATTGTCAGGCGAGGTGCGTCGACGCGATACGATCGTTATTACGGCCGAAGCCCAGGTGGAGGTTGAGGCTGCGCCCAAGATATGATATGGTTTTCAAACTAATAAAATACTAGTCATTAATAACCTTCTTTAGCCTAAAGAGGGGCCGTACCCAGTATGACTTGGTAACAGTAAAAAATTATGTTTTCACTCCAGTATTTTTTAGCCTTCCTTTCAAGCTTTATCCTGACCGCAGTTTTGACAGTGCCGACAATCTGGCTGGCTAAGAAGATGGAGTTGATTGATCAGCCCTCAAGTGAGCGCAAGATCCATCGCCAAGCCACGCCGCTATTCGGCGGTTTGGCGATTTTTGTTTCCTTCTTCGCATTGGTTTATCTTTTTCGCAGTGTCTTGCTGGTAGGCAATCTGGAGCCGTATCACTATTTCGGCTTTTTTGTTGGTTCGCTCTTCCTGATGATCGGCGGTTTTCTTGATGACAAGTTCAACTTGCGGCCGGCGCAACAGTTGATGTTCCCGATTTTAGCTATCGCCGCTTTGATTGCGGGCGGCGTACACATCGATAAGATTACCAACCCGGCCGGCGGTTATATCTATCTTGGCTACTGGTCTTCTTTGTTGATCAGTTTGTGGCTGATCGGCATGATGTACACCACTAAGCTGCTTGACGGCGTCGACGGCCTGGTGACTGGTGTCGTCGGCATCGGCGGTCTCGTGATATTCCTGTTCACCTCGACTACGCGTTATTATCAGCCGGACATCGCATTGGCTTCGTTGCTTCTAGCGGGCGCCTGTGCCGGTTTCCTTGTGTTCAATTGGCATCCGGCCAAGATATTTTTAGGCGAAGGCGGCTCGCTCTTGCTTGGTTACATCTTGGGTGTGCTCGCTATCATCTCAGGTGGCAAGATTGCCGTCGCCTTGCTGGTCATGGGCATCCCGGTTCTTGATGTAGTTTGGACGATCTTACGTCGTTTAGCCCAAGGCAAGAACCCTTTCAAATTCGCTGATCGCAAGCATCTGCATCATCGTCTGCTCGACCTCGGCTTGGGACAGCGTAAAACCGTCTTGGTGTTTTACGCTTTCGCTCTATTTTTCGGCTTGTCCGGCTTGTTTCTGCAAAGTCTGGGCAAGGTCTACGCCTTGGCCATACTGCTCGTAATCATGCTAGGCTTGGTTATCGGTTTTTCTCAATGGGACAAGAAAAAGAACGATACCACACCAACAGCTTAGAACTATTAAATTTTCAGGATGCTTGATCGATTAAAATATCTTATCAATGATAAGTTAAAGAGTTTTAGCATTAGA
>JAAXVE010000161.1 GCA_013335665.1 Candidatus Falkowiibacteriota bacterium | reverse complement strand
AGCAGATGACGGAACTAGATAAGACTGCGACATCATCGAAGACATCCTCAACGTTAACTTTTAAGGCTGACGGAAAAGATTATTCTCAGACAATCAATGTACGCGTTAAAAACTGGAAGACAGCTAAGCAGCGTCTAGAGGAAAAGAAAAGGGAAGAGCTGAAAGCCAAACTTGCCAAGCAAAAGATTGAAGCCAAATTGCAGGCCCAGAAAAAGCTTGCAAACTTAAAAAAGCAAGTTGAGGTAAAAAAGCAGCAATTGACCGCACAGATACAGAAGAAGAAGGATGACTTAAGAAAGTTTGAAGAAAAGAAAAAGGCGCAAATCAAATCAGAGTTAGAAAAGCGTCAGGAGCAGATTTCCAAGAGGGCATCAAGCACAAAGAAATAATTCAAAAAAACCGGGGAAGTACTTCCCCGGTTTTTTTAGTTGAGAAAATGGTTGTTGTTTGGTATAATATGTCTATAAATTGATTCTTATGGAAACAGCTTTTAAAGTCTTATTCGGATTCGGAATATTTTTATTTTGCCTATTGGTCATTGGCTTCTTCTTGCTTTTTATTAAATTCTTGCTTTTGTTCAGTGATCAAATACAGATCATGGGCGTAATAATGACCAGTTCCTAGACTCCGGCCAATCAAGCATCATCATATTCATAAAAAGTAAATTCGCAGTGGCAGTCTTACGTGTCACTATATAAGTGACTCTACACTTCGGTTAATCTACATTACGCGAAGTGACATATGGGTGGTACTACCATACCCAAACTTTATTTAATATTAGCTATATTATTCTCCAATGAAAGGTTTTAAGCCGATTATCGATTACTTATACGACTTCCTTGATTATCTTGAAATAGAAAAAGGGCTCTCTTCCGAATCCCAGAAAAATTATTCTCGTTTCCTTAAAAAGTTTTTTGACTGGCTTGAGGATAATGATTTAGGCGAACTGAAACCTAACCAGTTGACCGATGAACTGATTTGGAAATATCGTCTATACCTCTCGCGGCATCAAACTGAGCGGGGAAATGCTGGCTTGAAAAAAAGCACCCAGAATTACTATCTAATCGCCTTGCGCAATCTTCTTTCATTCTTTCTTGAAAAGAACATTACTTCCCTGCCCCCGGACAAAGTAAAACTAGCGAAAGAGAAGTCGGACAAGCAGGTAAATTTTTTAAAGATCGACCAGATACAAAGCCTGCTTCTAGCACCTGACATCGCAAAGATTGACGGCCTGCGTGATCGCGCCATTCTTGAAGTGCTCTTCTCTACCGGACTGAGAGTCGCTGAGCTGGTCGCCCTGGATCGTGAACAGTTAAAAATAACTAAGAGTACTCCCTTCTTAGAAATAAGCATTTCAGGCAAGGGTGGGAAGGTCCGCACAGTATACTTTTCTGAACGTGCAGTGCATTGGCTTTCACAGTACCTGAACAAGAGAGTAGACCTTGACCCTGCCCTTTTTATTAATTTTTCCAGTGCCCAAAAGAAAAGCGACTCGCGCCGCCTGACTGTAAGAAGTGTCGAAAACATAGTCAAGAAATATGTTGTTATGGCCGGCCTGCCAATCATGTCCAGCCCTCACACTCTGCGGCATTCTTATGCTACCGACCTATTATCACAAGGAGTTGATTTGCGTCTTGTCCAGGAATTCTTAGGGCATGCCAATATCGCAACAACTCAAATATACACTCATGTAACCAATAAGCAACTTCGTGACGTGCATCAGAAGTTCCATTCTGGCAAGAACCTGAAGGACTGACTCTTCCCTGCTTAAAAATAAAAAACAAGCCTGAAATCCGCAGAAGACAGGCTTGTGTCAGTGTTCGTGTGAGGACATTAAATTCGTACTCCGATCAGGTGGTGGCGTTGGTGTTGGGGACTGCTTTTTTGATCTGCCAGACGATTGCGAGCGTCAAACCCAGTCCAAGCAGGACAACTGTGCTTGGCTCAGGTACCGGCGCTGTTCCGGGAGATGCGTCAGGAATCTGATAACCAGCAGTGTAGCCTGACCGGTCAAACAAGGGCTCGTAACCATCCAGTTGTGTGGGCCATTCCGGCGGATTGAAAATCGAGTACATCCCCAAGAGCATTGAGCCGTCCCAGTACAGCAAGGTAAAGTCGCGCAACGTTTTGTGTCCGGCGGCATCAACGCTGAAAGCGTAGGTGAAGAGCTCAAAATCTCCGTTTGGTGTCAAGTCGGGCTCGATTAACGACTTTGCCGTGTCGTACATGAAATCGTAGGTCAGAGTTTCAACCGATGGCCCTTTGGCCGCAAGAAAATGGTCATTCACCAAGACTGATGACCAGCCAGGGCTCGAGAAGTTTGAAGCTGGCGCGGTAATAGTCGTGGGATAAACCGTCGGGATCAGGAATTCGAAGTAGTTAAAGTCACCTACTCCCTGCTGGATCATTGTTACGGTGTAAGGAATTGCCGAGGC
>JAAXVE010000160.1 GCA_013335665.1 Candidatus Falkowiibacteriota bacterium | reverse complement strand
CGCTCAGCGACCTCTGCGCTATTCTGGTAATGCTGCATTATGTGCTGTATTTCATGATCGATTTCCTCAGCGTCTACGACAATCTTTTCATCGATAGCAACTTGGCGGATAATGATCGCTGACTTTACTCGCTTCATGGCGTCCGGTGCCATGTCAAGCTTTAACTGGCTGCGTGTCTTGCCGATACTAGTCAGATAATCATCAAATTTCGCACCCTGATTCTCAACGTCATGTTCCAACTCATGAAGCATGGCGTGCAATTCGCGTTCGATTAATACTTCAGGAATTGGTCCGAACTTGCTCGTGTCAATCAATTTATTCAAAAGTTCGATTTCAGACTTCTGCGCCATCTGTGCGCCCTTTTCGTTCTCGATAGATTTCTTGATGTCCTCTTTCAGCGCCTCCATCTTCTTAGCGCCAAAGCTGACTGCAAAATCGTCATTCAATTCAGGCAAATCGCGCTTGAAGATGTCTTTGATCTTCACCTTGAAATCAATCATCTTGCCTGCCATGTTTTTCTGATGATGATCATCCGGAAAGCGCAGCGAGAATTCTCTTTCATCACCTTTCTTAGCACCGACAAGCTTCTTATCAAAACCGGCAACAACATACCCTTTGCCCATAACGACCGCCGTGTCCTTGGCTTGACCGCCCTCAAGCGGTACGTTATCGATGGACATGTTAATATCGACTACAACCTTATCAGTCTCCCCGATCGGCTCGTCTGACGCGACTTCCTTAATGCGCATTTCGCGCAATTCTCCCAATAGCTTTTCTACGTCCTTTTCATCAACTTTAACCTTCTCTTTCTTAATTCCCAAATCCTTATACTGTCCTAAAGTTACCTCTGGCAACAGAGCCACAACGACCTTGTATTCGAGCGGATTATTCGGGGCCAGCTTAACAACATCAACCTCCGGCTGTCCTACTACCTGTTCTTTTATTTCCTGTTCCATGGCCTTGCCCAGAGTCTTGTTGATGGCGAAACGTGCCGCCTCTTCCCAGATCGCCTGCTCACCGACCTTTGCCTTAAGCACTTCGAAGCTGGCCTTGCCTGGGCGGAAACCCTCAACCTTGATTTCAGCCGAAATCTTTTCTACTGCCTTTGGCAAGTATTTGGCAAAATCTTCTGCCGGCAATTCGATCAATAGTTCTACCTGACCTTTGCCTAAATCTTTGCGTTCTACCTTCATGATATTCTTTTGCTTTAAATTTTAATTAGAAGGAGGGAGAGTTGTCCCTCCCTCCGGTTATACAACCTGCTTACTGTTTTTATTGCTGCACTCGCTTACGTATCAGGGCTTGATCCTTATCCGGCAAAGCCCTGAACCTTTCAGTGAATCGCCCTGCTGCAATCTCAAAACATTCTGAGTCTACGCACGTTCCCTGATTAATCGTACAACCTGCAAAAAGACCGGCAATGAAGCGTGATCCCTTGCTGCATGCTACTCAATTTATCGACGTATCATGCCGGTGGACCGTAATTTTGCCGACACCGGATAGGTGCGACACTAAGCTTTCCACGCTCACCCTTACCGTCTTGCCACGCCTACCGCTGCTACGTTTGTCGTTTGCCATGTAGTCTTCCTCCCTTGATTACAACGTGGATTTGGCGGGAATTCGCCAGTTGCAGCAACAATATTTGAAAGAATCAAACCAACAAACCGATAATCAGCAAAGCTACTATATTGATGATCTTAATCATCGGATTAATCGCTGGTCCGGCTGTATCTTTGTACGGATCACCGACTGTGTCGCCGGTAACCGCGGCCTGATGGGCAAAACTGCCCTTGCCACCATGATTGCCTTCTTCAATATATTTCTTTGCATTATCCCAAGCACCGCCGCCAGATGTCATAGAAATAGCGACAAAAATTCCAGTAATGATTGAGCCGACCAACATACCACCTAAAGCCTCGATGCCCAAAAAGTACCCTACTAAAATTGGGGCTAAGACAGGGATCAGGGCAGGAGCGATCATCTCGCTAATTGCCGACTTGGTTACGATGTCCACCGTCTTGCCATAATCCGGTTTGTCTGTGCCCTGCATAATACCCGGTTTTTCCTTAAACTGGCGACGTACTTCTTCCACCACCGCACCAGCAGCGCGTCCAACTGCCTGCATCGACAAAGCACCAAAGTAATATGGCAGTAAGCCGCCGATAAACAGGCCGGCCAACACATACGGATTATTAACCAAAAATTCAAAAGCATCACCGGTCACCGGATTCATCGGCAAACTGTGGGTAAAGTCTGCAAACAACACCAAGGCTGCCAAAGCAGCTGAGGCGATCGCGTACCCTTTGGTAACTGCCTTAGTGGTGTTGCCTACTGCGTCCAACGGGTCAGTAACGTTTCGTACGTCATCACCCATTTCCGCCATTTCAGCAATGCCGC
>JAAXVE010000159.1 GCA_013335665.1 Candidatus Falkowiibacteriota bacterium | reverse complement strand
GTCTGGACTTAGATCTTCTTGCATTAATCCTTGCCAAAAATCCTTCGCCAAAACCGCTGGCAGTGCGGTCATGGTATGCCAGGGCCAAAGGAACCAGCTCGGACTTGCCACCCTTAAGGTTAAGCCTCATAGTCAAATCGCAATCTTCCTTATACATGAAAAAATGTTCATCAAAATATTGTTCGCCCTCTTTAATTGAGTTGAGAGCAGACATTTTAAAAAGTCCTGCAGCGCCTGAAGGGCCGAGTATTTCTGCTGAATCATATTGGCCTTTATCAATTTCACCTTGGCCTAAATCAAAAAATTGCAGTGAAGGCCGCAAGACAATTCCGCAACTATCGATAAATTCAGTTTTATCTTTTTTTTCAAAATCCCAGCGACGCAGCTTGGGACAGACTGAAGACAATGCTTGATTTTTTTGAAGCGCCACGATAAGCCTTTTCAGGCAGTCAGGCGCCAGTATTACATCAGGATTAACAATAAAAAAATATTCGGCGCCAGCCTTGTTGGCCGCCGTAAGCATAATATTATAGGCCTTGCCAAATCCTTGATTCGACCCCTTCGAAATCACCTCGACTTCCCTTCTGTCCGCAAGGTAATCAAGGTTAGCAGACGGACCATCCGTGTTGTCCACGCAGACAATCTTCAGAGTAACATCTGTTTGACATGCCAAGCTATCCAAAAAGTACGGCAGATACTTCAAAGTCGTCTCGCCGTACGTAATGAACCCTACCCAGATAGTTTCATTGTTTTGCTGCATTTATTTGATCGCTTTTACTTCTTGCCAAAAACGCTTGAAAAAATCAGCCATGTAATTATGCCTATCTAGCGCCATTGCCTTTCCTGTTTTGGTCAGCATCTTGTTTTTCAAGAATTTAAGTTTGATTTCATACTCCAAAATCGCCGAATCCTCGCCTGTGTATGACAAATCCTTTCCTGACTTCGCAGCAACTTTCTCATTGCCGGTGTAAAGATTATTACTGCCAGCATTACCGGCGAACAAGAAATCCCTGGCTACACCGATCGCCCCGATAGAATCAAGTTTGTCAGCATCAAACAATATCTTCGCTTCCAGGGTGGTAGGTACATGCTGATTGCGATATCTATGCGCTAAAACAGAGTGAACAATATTATCCGCCACATCTTGCGGAAATTTATATTTCTTAAGCAGCTTGCCGGCTGCTTCGGCGCTTTTCTCAGCATGACAAAACAAGCCCTTGCTCTCCATCTCTGTTTTGCGGCCGATGTCGTGAAGCAGAGCCGCAACTTCCAAGATGAAAAGGTCTGCTTTTTCTTTTTTGCCAATACTCAAAGCAAGCTTGCGCACGCGATCGACATGCGTCCAATCGTGACAACCGCTTGCCCCGATAAAATATTTGCGCGCTTCTTCTTCGATTTTATTTATTATTTCCCTTTTGCTCATATCTTATATCACCATCTTATCCTGCATCTTCTCTTTGGCAAAATTCTGCGCGCGCAGCAAGCTTTCGAAGGTTCCGGCATCAAGCCATTCGCCATGCACCATAGCAACGTCCAACTCGCCCTTGTCCAGGTACCAACGATGCAAATCAACAATCTCTAATTCGCCACGAGAACTTGGCTGGCAATTCTTAGCCACCTCAACTACGCGGTTGTCATAAACGTACAATCCGGTCAACGCATAATCGCTAATCCATGTTTGAGGTTTTTCTTCAACCTGGACAGCATGCATCTGGTCGTCAAACTTAACCACACCAAAACGCTCTGGATCAGGCACTCTTCTGGCAAAAACCTTGGCGCCAGACTTAAAACTTTTTATATCTTCAGCAAAATCATCCTCAAAAATATTATCTCCTAAAATCATCGTTACATCCTCTTTGCCAATAAATGATTCTCCGATTATGAAGGCTTCTGGTAAGCCAGCTGGTTTATCTTGAATTTCGTAAGTAAACTTTACTCCGAATTCTTTGCCTGAACCTAAAAGATTAAGATAATCTCCAGCACGCTCTGGCGCAACGATGATCAGAATTTCTTTGATGCCAGCCTTGATAAGCGTATTAAGCGGATAATAAATCATCGGTTTGTTATAAACCGGCAAAAGCTGCTTGCTTGTAATCTTAGTCAACGGCCTCAACCGCGTTCCTGACCCACCTGACAAAATGATTCCTTTCATAATTTTAAAATTATTTTAACTCTGAGTTTATTTGCAAAAGCTTGCCAAAAGACGCACGTTTTTCCTATTTCAAACTAGCTAAATAATCTTTCAAGGCGTCTTGCCAGCTGCGCATCTTTTTGAGTTTGGTGTTAAGAAGAGCTGCGTACTTCGGCCGTCTTGCTGGACGCGGAAACTTTTCTGATGTGACCGTGGTTATCTTTATTTTCAAACCGGCCTGTTTAAATAGCTCTTTAGCCGCATGATACCAGGTTACCGGTTTCGTGTTGACTACGTGATATATGCCATAACCGTAATCGCCATCAATAATCTCTTTGGT
>JAAXVE010000158.1 GCA_013335665.1 Candidatus Falkowiibacteriota bacterium | reverse complement strand
AACGCTTAAAAGGGGCAACAGCCTCCTCGCTCCAGCCGCCGTTCTCCCCTTTACCATCCCAGCCGTTCTTTAAAGCCTCGTGATGATTGCTTAGGAAAAAATCAGCCTCATCCAAAAAACGTGCAACATCAGCATCGTCAATAAATCCGCCCTCTCTTTTATTTTTCTGCGGTAAGGCGGTATCCTGCTCGACGACGCTTTTGTTTACCGGAGCAGCATCCGGCTGAGCTGCCAGCATCTCCATTTTTCTCATATGAAAACAATTATTGGACTTTCAAACAATTTTATAGGGCCAGTCTGGCATCTGCTGATTATTTTTATCGCGCATACGGAATCGTAGCAATTTTTTCTGCGAAATAATCAGTATCAATATTATTTTGCAGAAAAAATGCACAGACTTCCGTCTAAGCAGGAAAAATGATCAGCAGATGCCGGGCCAGCTTAGAAGCTCCCACAGAATCACCTAAAGAGCCATGTTGCTTAGCCCTGCCTAAATTCGCAAATCTGGTAAAAATCGCAGTATTTGCAAAGCGGACTTGGACATGGCGGGAATTCTCCCTTTTGGATATCAGTAATAGTCTCTATAATCTTATTTTGTATCTTCTCCAATTCTTCTGGTGACCCCAAAAATTCCTGTTCGGTGTTGTTGTCGAGGTAATGGAAAGCGAGGGCAACGACCTCGTCACGGAAAAGTTCGGCAGCGGCCAGCTGATAGATCAAGAGCTGCTCCTTCTCTTCGAATGTCAGCTTGTCCTTAGGGTTCCCGGTTTTATAATCAATGATTTTCAGTTTACCAGCGACATTGTCGACACGATCGATCTTACCGCGCACGGTGCAGACCACGCCATTTGCGTGTACTTTTAAGTTAAACCCCGTTTCTGTATAGCGGTTATCCGGCCAATTATCTTTGTTCTGCTCATGAAATTCCTTGAGTATATTCTCGCCCTTGGCGCGATACTCCTCTTTCTGTGCCTTGGATGAGTACCAGTCATCGATCCAGCTCTCCTGATAAAGCTCTTTGACTTCCTCCCAAGTTATCTGCGGATTGTCCGACACCTTGGCTGCGCTGAAAAGGTCGCCCTGGCCGATGCCGCGTCGCTCGCGCACCAGTTCGAAAAGCTTTTGCAAAGTGTTGTGCATGGTCGAACCAAAGGAAAAGACACCTTTGCCGCGCATCGGGATGCGCAGAATGTGAGCAAAATAATATTGATATGGGCAATTCTGGAAGGCGGCCAGCTGAGTATAGGAAAAATAGTTGGGCGAGCGATAAGCGACCGGCTTGGCCCCGCCTGCTTTCACTGGCTTCTCTGCCTTCTCTGCCTTAGTTTCTGCAATCTCGTCGTGCGGCTGATCTTTCAAATCCATCAAACCTGCTTCGAGCAGGAAGCGTGACGGTTTTTTCTTGCGCAGACCGCCGTAATCAGGTGCCCAGCTGAAAAAAACGCCGTCGCGGGCACGGGTAATTGCCACATAAAAAAGTCGACGCTCTTCCTCTAAATGCGTATCGCCTTCTGGCACGATTTCTTTGACCAGAGCGCTCGGCACGGCAATGGCTTCACGCCGTTCAATTGCCGGAAAGCGCTTGTCGACCATCCCGACAATGAAAACGTATTTATATTCAAGACCTTTTGATCCATGGATCGTCATAACCTTGACCGTTTCCGGGCCGGTCTCAAGATCAGGCGCCAACGAACCGGACTCGCCCGCCTCAAGCTCCATATTGAATTCTTCTAAAAACGCCTTGATACTGCGGTCATCCGAATTGGTTTCAAAGGTGCGGACACGCTTAGCGAATTGATTCAAATAGCCTAAAACTTCGCGCGCCTGCTGTTCTGGCAGTTGGCTTAAGTGCTTCAAATAGCCGCTATCCGTCAGGAAGGCGATGATGATCTCCGTCGCCCCTTTATCACGCACCATCTGCACATGGCTCGAAAGCAAGGACAAAACTTTGTAGATCTTCTTGTCGGTTTCTGCACCAAGGTGAAACTGGCTGGACTGGCGCATCGTTTCGAAAAGTGACCAACTCTTCTTGTATGCCCAATAATTCAGATCGACTATTTCTTTGTGAGTGAAACCGAAAACCGGAAGGTTGAGAATACGATAAAGGGCACGACTCTCGTGATAGTCGTCAAGCAATTTCAAATAAGAAACGATATCGAGAATGATAGGCTTAGTGTACAAGCCGCGCGAAGCCATGAATAGATAAGGAATCTCCTGCTTATCCAAAGCTGCGCAGAACTCCTTGGCCGTATCGTTAGCACGGACCAGGATGGCAAAATCGTCCCAATTCAACGTCTCGTCGTCCGCCTTAAGATTAACCATCTTCTGTATGACCAGATGGATTTCCTCACTCAAGTCCTTGCCACGAATGACATCGATCTGCCCCTGCCCCTCTTTGAAGGCCCTTAGCTGCTTGCTCAAGATGCAGTCAGCCGGATTGCCAGCATTTTCTTGCGGTTCTCCTTTTTCTCGGGATTCCTCGCTGGC
>JAAXVE010000047.1 GCA_013335665.1 Candidatus Falkowiibacteriota bacterium | reverse complement strand
GCCACATCAGACTTTAGTGAGTCGAGTGGCCTTACCTCACCACGTTGGCCTTGCAGACGAACGACCGCAGGCGTATCCTTGTTGATTTCAAGGATATACTTCAAAGACAATTTGATAACACCGCTGCTACCGCAAAGACATCCAGTGCCCGTCTTTTCCGACAAACTGATTGTCATCGAAATACCGCCGGCATCTCCTTCAAATGCGCTTTTGCAACATTGCTTCTGAGACATCTTCTACCTCCAGGGATATTGAATATGGTCGGAATGACCATTTACTGCCAAAGATCACTGACTTTTTGTCAGATTCCATACCATAACAAGAAAAGTCAAAACTGTCAATATTAAAAACCATATTTAAGCCAAAAAAACCCGCTTCACTGAAGAAACGGGCATGAATTGGATTTGGGGCAGATTATTTCGTAACCTGCAAAAGGCTGGCGATAGATTCGATAACCGAAGTCAAACCGAATTGCTCAATCACTTCCTCCGGGAGTTGTTCACCGGCATTATGATCAAGAGCTAAACGAAGCTTGAAATCAGAAGGAATCGAGTCTACCGTCTCGTCAACGTTTTCAACAATAAACAGGCACATCTCATCTTTTTCCATTACAACATTGATCACGCCATCAATTTCCGGGTGGAGCTCAGCAATCTTGAGACGAGCACTCTCTAGGAGCAGCCCGTATGTTTCGCAAAGATCTTCGTGAGCGATCTCTTCCTCCCGAAGGGCACACTCCATGATAAGAATATTGTCGTGTGTTTTGTCCCTCGCCACAATGGTGGGCATCAACGTGTCACCGATCGTTTTTAATACCTCAACCTCGGACAGCTCCTTGCCGGACAAGGTCAAGATATAGGATTCGCCGTTCTGCTTCAATGACAACGCGCCTTTCATGGCCAGATCAGGATAGGCACCAACAAGATGCCGGCGAATGAATGAAGAGTTGGTATTGAACAATCCTTCGAAAAGTTCAATTCTCTGATGACAGGCTTTAATGTTTTCCTGCATCTCCTCCATTCTCTTGTAAACTTCAAATATACGACGATATGCTGCTGCCACCTCCTGATTCAGAGTGCTCAGGGAAACGAACTTGTGGCGCTGTCCACGCAAGCGAATAATTACAGGCTCGCCTTTGCGGATTTCCAAACTGTAGACAAGACCCGCCTTTGGCATTACATGGCCAGCAAAACAATATTGTCTCGCCGCGCTGTTCATTCCATCAACTTCAGATTGTTTGCAAGACATCTCCTACCTCCCGAGGTATTAAAATATGGCCGTTAAAGCCATTTACTGCAAAGAACACTGGCTTGCCAGAATGTAGTAACATAACAAAATATGCTAAAATGGTCAAGTTTAAAAAGCTGCTACGGAGTCTGGCCATCGACAGCAAACAGCCTCCACTAAAACTACAGAATACTTTAATCATGCATTTTTAGCTTTTATTCAAAATCAAACACCTTGTCTATGAGCCTTTTGATAATTTTGAATTCTTTGCTGATTGCCGATGTAGGCAAGCCGTCCGCCTTGCCATAGCGACGCTTGGCATACTTCTCTTTTTGTCGCAAATAGGCGATGACCTGCGCGCGTGATGGTGTATTTTCTAATTCGAAATCGGCCACCTTGTCAGCTGCATCCAGGATTATCGCACTTATCTCCGCTGCCGACAGCTGCCCGTCCTGGGGAATATCCCAGACTTCCTTGCTTATAGCGGCCAAAATCCTGCCGATCCGTTCACTCTCACCTGCAGTTTTTTCCTGAAGGTTTTCTAAAATATATCGCGTAAAAACCGTATCCTTTTGCGGCTTGGCGCTATCCCAATCGATAACAGATTTAAATTTGCTAACAAAGGGGAAACATTCATAAAACTCGTCCAAGCCAACCGGACAGCCTCTGGCCAACTTATCCTTCCAGCCCAAAAGGTCCTCATCCCGCCATCGGCCAAGGATGCGTTGCGGCGTTCTCGCGTACCGCTTCTGCAAACGTAAAACCCTACGCATTCGCCAAACCAGCACGCTTACTACTTTTCCCGCATCGTGACACATCACGAGATCGAATAGATCACTATCGTTTAACTGCTCTTCAATTCTTACGTTCAGATGTTTGCGCAGAACCATTGTATTGCGGCAAACATCATAAAGGTGCGAACTGAAATCTATGTTGTCAACAACGCCGTAGCCACCCCAATCCATCAATGCTGCATAATAAAGATGGTCGTTCGATATCGCGTTGGCGGCAAACTCCTCCTTCAAGCAGCTTATCAGGCCTTCCAACCCTTTAATAAGCGTCTCTTTAGAAACTCCGACCGTAATTCTAACCCAAGCGCCGCCGTCTACGCCGGAACAAATCCCCGGAAATACGGCCACACGTTTCTTCAATAGCAACTTTCTAAAAAAACCGTAGCTGTCCGAAGGCAAATTAAGCCTTACAAAAACGTTTATTCCTGTCTCAGGAACAATTATTTCGCTTACCAAGGCCGGCATGTGGCTGCGCAGCGTCTGTATTGCATAGGCTCGTTGCGACTCAATCTTTTTACTATAATAATACCTATTTAATCTGTAGTCATCATAAAGCGTTTGGAGCCAACTCATAGACAAACGGTAGTTATGATCGAATAGCTTCAATTCGTCATGCCCTAAATTTTCAATGCCTTGCAAGGAGAAAGCATGGAATCTGGCTTCGAATTCCTGGAGCAGATAAAAAAATGATGCAGGACCGCCGTAACAGGTCGAGGCCCTTTCATAAAATTTGCTGACTAAAGCGGCGTCGGCCACGAAATAGCCAAGCTTCATTCCGGGAACAGATATCTTTTTTGACAAGCTCTCAAGCCTGATCAGATACGGATTCGGTTTTAGATCTCGTCTGTCTATCTCAGGATATTTGGCGCCCGCCTCGTCTACAATCAGGAATATCTTCCGAGAAGAACAATGGTCGGCTAAGCGATTCAAATCCGCTGTGGTCAAAGCTTTGCCGAGAGGATTCATATCTGCCAACAGTAGTATCGCCTTCGTTTCTTTTTTGATACCCTGCATTATCTTTTCTACTGGGGAAACAAAGTTGTCACCCAGATTCACGAATTCGGTCGGGGCTATCTTTTCGCAAGCTGTGGCAAAGGGAATATAAGTTGGCAGATGGGTCAGGATGTTGAATTCGCCCTCCCCGGACTGCTCTTTCAAAAATGAAACTAGATGATAAAGCCCGTCTGTCACCCCCTTAATCAGGACTACGTTGCCGGGCGACAAACTGTCATCGCCTGTCTTTATCTTTTCCAAATCAGCTATAGCCTCTCTTGCCGACTCCCGGCCAAGACTACACGAATAACCATACCAGTTGTTAGCCAGAGCGAAATCTATCGCGTATTTCAGCGAATCCGGCATCTTCATTTCATCCTGATCCAGCGCGCCGGTACTTATAATCACGTTTTCCTCCGAATCATACTGACCATAGAGGTCGTGATGAAAAAAATGATTGAAAAACCCCTTATAATAGGCGGCTGTGCCTATAAAGTGGGGACTAACGCTGCTCCCAAAAATCTCGTCCTCCAACGCGGCCGAAGGCCGGGCTTGATGGATGCCCGGAATTTCGATTGGCAGCTCAGGAGCGCATTCTCTTATAGTTTCGTGCTTTAATGACCTTAAATAGGCCTTTATTTCCTTCTTTCGCTTCTTGATAAAACGCCTATACAGAGTTTCCAGTGAACGTAATCCACGGCTGTCAGCAGTCATACCCAGTTTTGCGGTAACGTGTCCCATATCAGCGATTCAAAAGAATTCCTGACTGCAGAAGGACGGCTGTCGTCTTGTCGAATGCGTCCAGGCTGACAGGCGGCTCCGCGATGGTATCGTATTCAGCAGCAATACGCATCCCATCTTCAATTCCTTTACGTGTGCTTTCGGCTATCATGCCCAAACCAAATTCGTGGCGTGCAAGCTCGCTAGTTAATTTTTCATACTCTTTTAGCTGGATTTCCAGCAATTTTTGATACTTGAACTCTTCATGCTTTTTCCAAAAGATCAAGCCGTTACGATTCCGATAATAACCTTCATGGTAATTGTCGATATCAGAGACCTTCGCTCCGTCATTATAAGTTACTGCTCTATCATGGCAGGCGCATTTGAATCCGGCATTCCTTGCACGGAAAGAAAGGTCACTGCTTTCATAGTATATTTCAAAAATAGGATCAAGCAGGCCGCAACGCGCGAACACCTCTGTCTTAACCAGAGTCGAGGAGATCGAACAACTCGGCAAGTCGAGCAGACGCGCCCGGTCATCGGGAATTTCCCTAAGAGGACGGCAAAACACGTCATCGATGTAACGATGGCCACAAGAATACAATACATTCTTGTCAACGCTGTTTCTTACTAACGGTTGAATCAACCCGGCCTCCTTATGCTCTAAAGCGAACCTCAAGAGTTCGTCGTAAGCGTCAGGCTCACAATAATTGTCCGCGTCAACTAAAATAAAATAATCCGGCTTATACCGGTGGTAGGCGTACTGGATACCAGTGTTCGTGCCTTTGCAATACATATAATTACGCGGCGACACCAGCAAATCGACGTCGGGATAACGTTCCAATACCAATTCCACTGATCCGTCGCGTGAATAGTTATCAAGATAAACAGCCCGCACTTCGGCACCTCCGATCCTCTTCGCTGCCACCATAATTGAAGACATGCTGCCAGCTTCCAAAAACTTTCTGGCTCTGTACCCTAGGATGAATATGACGACCTTCTCCATAAAAAATTAATTTCCATTAATAAAAGAGACTACTGCCTCGCTAACCATCTCCGCCTCAGCGTTCGTCAAGGACGGATGGACTGACAGGCTCAACACTTCCCGATTATGCCTTTCGGTTATCGGCAGTGAACCCGCCGCCAGGCCTCCGAACTGAGGCAAACGGTGCAAATCCGTATCATAATGGACTTGAACATGAATGTCCATGTCTTTCAAATAGCGTAACAACTGGTCACGCTTATCGGTAAAAATAGGAAATACGTACGGATTAACTTCGCTGTTCGGGTCTTCGGGCAACATCCTTACCTTATCTGCAAGCTTTTTCCGATACAACCCTGCTAGTTCCTGACGGCGGTGTTTGTATCCAGGGAAAGCATCCAATGTCACGGTCAACAAAGCCGCTTGCAAAGGGTCAAGCATGGCGTGTATAGCCCGCGGCGGGAAAACCGACCGACTTCTGTCGCATAAATATAGCATCCTCCTGACGCTCGCATCATGCTCGGCAGAACGGGTCAGAACCATGCCAGCATCGCCGAATGCGCCAAGATTCTTCGTGGGATACAAGCTGAAGCAGGCAAAATCTGAATTGATACCAATAGGGGTGTTGTGGTAACTAGAACCGAACGCGTGTGAACAGTCTTCTATAAGATGCAGGCCATGCAGCGCACATATACTACCCAGAGCATCCAGATCCACCGGCGCACCATAAAGATGCACCGGCATGACTGCTTTGGTGCGCGATGTAATTAAAGAATCGACGCGGCCAGAATCCATCAAGCCACTTGCAAAGTCTACTTCGCAAAAAATAGGCATGGCCCCCACCGAACGTATGGCATAGGCGGTAGCGTAATATGTATTCGCAACCGTTATTACTTCATCACCCTGCCCTATGCCCGCGGCGAGCAATGCCAATTGAAGAGCATGCGTGCCACTTTTGCAGGCGATGGCATGAATAGCGCCAGTCCGTTCCTTGATTTTGCTTTCAAAGCGTTCAACAGGCGACCCGCCTATATATTCGCCGTTCAATATAAATTCCTCAAAAGCCTGACTCAATTCAGGAAGAATCTCAGCATAAGTTTTAGCGAAATCCAAAGGTTTAATCATTAGTACATTTTATAAAAAATATCTTTGCTCAAGCGGTATGCCGCTTCGGCTGGGCTCCGGGTTGAAAGCACGTCCTTCCTCTTTAAGTTTAAGCAATAGTTCGTTTTGCTCATAATAGGCGCACTTATACATGCAAAGCCGGTCAGCCATGCTTACCCGCAAGGGACCATTCCAGATTTCCACCAATGATTCGGTCATGGGGTCGCCTATTCTATATTCTTCTTTGCTTCGGTGCGGCGTACACAGGTAGCAGCCGGTCGGGCTGACAACCATGCGCAGCCTGCACGTCAGGCATGGACGTGGGCTTATGAGCCGCGTCAAATCGGAAACCTCGTCACCGCCGGCAAAGCGGCTTCTTAGTTGGTTGTTCGATACAATCCTGAATCCGTTATCTCTCAAAGCTTCGCACTTCTCCATCTCTGTCTGCAAAATCGGTCCAACATCGGCGAAAACGTCCTGATTAAAAGTGTAATCAGACAAATATGCCGGCTTGAGTTCCAAATACGCTGCACCGGCAGATTTAGCGGCAGCAGCAGCAACGCTGATTTCTTGAACATTCTCTTTCAAAACTATGAACGAAACCCCAATTTCCGGACCATTCAAACTTTTTACTTTCCGAATAAAGCCAAGTGCCTTATTGAAATCGTCATCGTTTTTGCAGCCGTGCACCAGCTTGTGCGTCTTTGCGGAACCTGCGTCCAAGGAAACTCTGACGAAATCGAGTCCGGCCAGCGCCTCTAATATTTCATTATTTAATATGCCCCCGTTGGTGTACAACCCTAAATGTATGCCGACTGACTTCAGCT
>JAAXVE010000157.1:1009-2515 GCA_013335665.1 Candidatus Falkowiibacteriota bacterium | reverse complement strand
ATCTATTTTAACCTCTGAGCGATCCAGTCTCTTCAAAATCTGGATTTCAGTCCCCTTGAATGGCGGCTGATAATCCAGACATAGGGCGTCTTGCAGCTTTTTAAAAACGCGTCGCAGAGACTCCTTCTTCACATTAATCCTGCCAGCCAGCTCTTCGAAGTTAAAATTAAAGCCGGCATCTAGTTCCTGGCCATAATTAGCTATCAAGTCATCAAGAATGACCATGCTGCTTTTTGCACGTGTCCCGAAAACTTTGCGTGCTTCAGCGGCCGGTTTCAATAATTTCAAATAAGCATTTGCCGCCTTCTCCTGGTTGCGCCGGATCAATCCCTCTTTTTCCAAAAATTTAATGGCTGTCCCCACTGCCATGTCAGGCGCACCGCCCGATAGCATGCCTGTCAATTCGCTATATGTGACCAACACCTTATCCGACTCATACGACAAGAGCACTTCGTAGAGCTCCAAAATCATTTCAGGCGAAGGATTATCACCCTTTATGAAAAATTCCTGAAGTGCGCGGTCGCGGGAATTATATAAAAGCAAGCAAAAGCTCGGCTTGCCATCTCGCCCGGCGCGGCCCGCTTCCTGATAATAGGCTTCTATCGTTCCCGGCATGTCGTAATGCACGACGAAACGTATGTCGGGCTTATCGATACCCAATCCGAAAGCATTGGTGGCAACTATAACCCTGGCCTTATTCTTCATGAAGCTTTCCTGGACCCACTTGCGCTCATTCGGATCCATTCCGCCATGATACATCGTTGCTTCCACTCCAGCATCAAGAAGCGACTGCATCAGCTGTTCAGCGCGCGACCTGGTGCCGACATAAACGACCCCAGACCCCTCCGGAGAATTCTGGACTGCCTCCAAAACGATTGCCGGTTTTTGTCCTTCGTTCGCCCGGACAACCGCCAAGGTCAAATTCGGCCGAGCGAAACCGGTCACGACTTGGCTTGGATTAACCAGGCCGAGCTGCTTGATAATATCATCGCGCACCTCCGGCGTAGCGGTAGCCGTCAAGGCGATGACCAGCGGGTTACCTAAAAAATCGATTGCTTGGCGCAATTTGACGTAGCTTGGCCGGAAATCGTGCCCCCATGAGCTGATACAGTGCGCTTCATCGACTGCGAAAAGGGAAACTTTGACCTCGGTCAAGCTTTGCATAAATTCACGGCTATAAAATCTTTCCGGAGCAATATAGAGTAGGCGGTATTGTCCATTCCTGACAGATTCAAGCCGCTTGGTCGTCTCTTGCGCCGTAATGGAAGAGTTGATGAAAGTCGCCGGAATTCCGATCCGATTCAAGGAATCCACCTGGTCTTTCATTAAGGCGATCAAAGGGGAGATGACAATCGTTATACCATCGAAAATAAGCGCCGGCAATTGATAACACAAAGATTTGCCGCCGCCAGTCGGCATGATTACGACAGTGTTTTCGCCTGCCAACAGGTGATCGATCACTTGTTCTTGTCCGGCACGAAAAGCTTTGTAGCCGTAATGGATATC
>JAAXVE010000157.1:512-999 GCA_013335665.1 Candidatus Falkowiibacteriota bacterium | reverse complement strand
ATCCAAAAGTTCGAGAAGCTGCTTGTTCTTATCTTCAATGGTCACAAAATTAATTTTATCAGAATTATTCAATCTTAGTGCTTGCTTTTATACAAGTTGAGTGTGTTGCGCAAAGCTATGGCAATAGTCATTGGGCCGACGCCGCCAGGGACTGGAGATAAAAAAGCAGCGATTTGTTCGACTGACTGAGCATCCACATCCCCAGACACCTTGCCCTCGCCGTCTTTCGAAATGCCGACATCTATTATTGCAGCGTCTTTTTTCAAAAAATCACCATACAGGTAGCGCGGCTTGCCGATCGCCGTCACGATCAAGTCAGCCTTGCCGGACTTCGCTTTTAAACTGTTGTCATCTGCCGACGCCACCACGGTAACTAGTCCCAATTTTTCCAATTCGTATCTTAAGGTTTTCCCGAAAATTTCAGAGTTGACGATTACGCAAGCCGATTTGCCTTTGCCATCAAAATCAATGCTTGCCAACATCTCCC
>JAAXVE010000157.1:0-502 GCA_013335665.1 Candidatus Falkowiibacteriota bacterium | reverse complement strand
CACCACGGCTGGCACGACCGGCTCAGCCAAAACCTTTTTGTCTGCCAGATAATCTTTCAACACCTCCGGATGGAAACCATCGACATCCTTGTCCTTGCTAATCAATGCGACTGCCTCATCTTCGTCAAAGCCCTCCGGCAAGGGAAGCTGCAACAAAATACCATCAATCAACGGATCGTTATTAAGGTATCGGATCACGGAAAACAATTCCTCCTGCCCATTGGCAGCCTCGCAACGATAAATATGAGTGTCAATCCCTACGGTTTTCGCTTGCTTTTCCTTAAGGCTGACATATAATTTCGAGTCTTCACGCTCCCCCACCAGAATTATCGCCAAATTAGGCCGATCGTCCCCGAAGGCTACTACCTCAGCGGCTATTTCATCTTCAATTTTTTCGGCCAAAGCCTTTCCGTCAATCAATTGCATAAAAAAATTTAAGAATAACGGAGTTATTCTGCCACAAAAAACACAAAAAAGCAACCGCTCGAAACGGTTGCTTTTA
>JAAXVE010000156.1 GCA_013335665.1 Candidatus Falkowiibacteriota bacterium | reverse complement strand
GGGCGTGTCGTAAAAGACGGCTCATTAGGCTTGGGCGAATCCTACATGGATGGCTGGTGGGAATCGGAAAAATTGGACGAATTCTTCTACCATTTGTTGACTGCAGATATAGAAAAGCATTGGAGACCAAACTGGAAAGCTGCGTTTTGGATATTGAGTCAAACACTGACAAATCGCCAAAAAAAATCCGGCACTCACAAGATCGGCGAATTTCATTACGACTTGGGCAACGACCTATACAAAGCCATGCTTGATCGCAGGCTTGTCTACACTTGTGGCTACTGGAAAGACGCACACAATCTTGATGAGGCGCAAGAGGCTAAACTTGACCTGGTGTGCAGAAAACTCAATCTGAATCCCGGACAAAAAATTCTAGATATCGGCTGCGGTTGGGGCAGCTTCATGAAATTCGCAGCCGAAAGATACGGCGTAAGCGTCGTCGGAGTTACCGTTTCCCAAGAACAAGTCGAACTAGGTAAGGAATTATGCGCTGGACTACCTATTGAATTCATTCTTGAAGACTATCGTGAAGTTGAGGGAAAATTCGATTATATCGTCTCGCTTGGCATGTTTGAACACGTCGGACAAAAAAACTACAGGACTTATATGGAAGTGGTGCATGACCATCTTAACGATAACGGACTCTTTCTTTTACACACCATCGGCAGCAACCACTCCATTGTCACTACCGATCCATGGCTGGGAAAATATATCTTCCCCAACTCGATGATTCCCTCGATCAAGCAGATCGGTACATCTATTGAAAATCTTTTTATCATGGAAGACTGGCACAACTTCGGCCCAGACTATGACAAGACGCTCATGGCCTGGTATGAAAATTTCGACAACCACTGGGAAGAATTAAAAAAGATATACGACGAGCGCTTTTACCGCATGTGGAAATATTTTCTACTTTCATCAGCTGCAGGTTTTCGGGCAAGAAGCACGCAGCTCTGGCAGGTTGTACTTTCAAAAAAAGGCGTGCCTGGCGGTTATCAGTCAATACGATAAGAGAATTAAAAAAAGACCTGCTTTAGGGGCAGGTCATGTGAAATGGGGAAAGAACGAGTTCCGGCGCTTAGTGTGCCGGTAGTGGTGTTGTGATTGGGCTAACTTTATCAGATAGCCATTGAATGAACGATGTTTGTTGCTGTTGAGAGGAAGATGTATCCTCAGCTTTTGGCGGTGTACAATACTGTCTTGATTTTCTGATTTGCGATGTTCTCAACATGCATTCCTCCTGTATTCTGTACTTTTTGGTTTTATTTTTGTCAATTAATGATACTCTGATTTTCCTATTTTGACAAGGCTTCTGCCAAATGGATAGCAAGCAGATTCAAGGTTGTATCTCCTATATTCCTTTCTGTTGCGAATCTCAGCAATTTCTGCAATGCAGCCTTCTCTAAGTTCAAACGTTTGATTTCTTTTTTCAGCTCGATATTCTCCCTGATCAGTTGCTGTCCTTCCTCGCCGCGTCCAAGAATCATGGCTAAAAGCTGGTCGTCAGGATTATCGCTTTCCCTGCGAGCTTGTTTGACTTCATCCTTGGCTACCTTGGCGGCGGCTCCAACCATGTCCACGATCTTGCCCATGACTTTTTCCAAAACAGTTTTGAGGTCATAGTCAGGATCAAAGTCGATTTGCCTAATTAGGTATGCAAGGTCAAATGTCATGTAGGCGCCAGGGGCTGAGGCAAGCCATGGCGAGTTAAGATAAAATCTCTCGCCGACCTTCTCAGAAAGCTTATCGAAGTCGATCTGAAAGACTTCTGTGAGATTAATCTCCTCGACTGATGTCTGTATGGTCAAAAAGATCTCCTCCATAATGTAATCATGATTGGCCAAATTGATATTGTGGTCCCAGTCGAGCGGTGTAACCAGCAATACAAACTCATCCGCACCATAAACCCCGGTCAAATAACCAAGTCCATACTTTTTCAATATGGCTCTCAATGAAGGATTGAACTCAGGATTTATTTTCTGGCTTATCAAGTACAATAACAGAGTTCCTTGCTCATAATCAAAATACGAGTTGATGGCCTTCAAATAATCAGCGTCGATCATGATGATCCCGATAGAATTTCCCAAATCGACCAACCTGCGGTAGTCAAGCTTACCGGCAATTACTGCCAACTTAATAATGAAATCAAGCAGGCGCACTATCTCTTTCTTGATGTAAAGCTGGTTTGGTAAATCATTTCGGCCGTCAAAATACCGTTGCAAAGTAAACTCTGCGATATCATCGATAATTAAGTCTGCCTCATCTTTACCAAGCGCTTTCCACAATCTTGAATGGATCCTGATCAAAGCGGCATCGAAATCCACGTCAGGTACATAGCGCATTTCGGCTACAGCCGGCAAATGTTGCGATCGCTCAAGTAATCTAAGAAATCTTCTCAATGGAATAACCTCCTCAGGTTTTTAAATATCATTTATGACATCGCCGCACTATAACATAAAACAATAAAAAAAGCAAGGTTAGTTAGTAGCGTACTCATGCACTTTGCACTCATTGTTGCATTCCACTTGGCACTGCAGTTTAAAAA
>JAAXVE010000155.1 GCA_013335665.1 Candidatus Falkowiibacteriota bacterium | reverse complement strand
AGCAAGATAGCGCGGGAAGAGCGTTGAACAAACTGGCGCGTACCTTTGCCTGTCAAATGGAGGCTCTTCGGAAGCACCGCAATGGTGGGACTCAGAAGGTCATTGTGCAGCACATCCATGTTGAGGACGGCGCACAAGCAGTTATCGGCCATGTAGAGCAAGCAACCGGCAGGGGGGAGGGGTAAACATGGAAGGACGTCATTACCCCATACCAAGGGAATTTTGCGGCGCTAAAACACGAAAAGGCGGATCTTGCAGGCAGCCTGCCATGAAGAACGGGCGGTGTCGGCTTCACGGCGGCAAGAGTCTGTCAGGCAAAGCTCATGGCCGCTATAAGCACGGGCGGTTTACTAAGGAAGCGCTGGATGCGAAGAGGCAGCTAGCGGCGCTATTACGGAATGTGACAGAGTTAATGAAGTTAATTGAAAACTGATATTGCTGGTACTAGTGCACCAACGATATGCCCATCTCAGCCAAGAGACCCTACTGGCCACCGTGGACGCTACAGTCGCCGCCACAGGAATGGGACAACAATGATAAACAAATCCTCCACCCGACCACACCGGTTGGGTGGAGGTATTCCGCATTATTTTTTTTGCAGCAGTTTTACTTTATGACCTTCTTTGGATCGCACAAATGTCCGGCATCTGGAGCCAGTCCGCCACAGGTAGCACAGGTATATTTCATTTCAGGCAAATGCTCACCACAGACCTGATCAGTGGATGTCGCACACAATTTCCCTTCCAGTTCTTCGGTGCCAGGATTGCAGAGCCTATTTGAATCCTCTGAAGTTGCACCGCAGTTCATGCATTTATATGTCATGGCGTCCTCCTTATCATCTTGACGAATCAAATAAGCAGCCAGCCACGCTAGCCACCCCATAGTCCGAAACTAAGGAAGACGGTGCGGCTTGTCAATGTTTGGACTTCCTAAGACAGACCGGGACTAGCGGTCGGTATAGGCTGGTTGGGTGTAGATTAGTCCTGATTGATGTCTAGATTTCTCTAGAATGCAATATAGATAAACTTATTATCCATTATAACTATATTTTTACATCATTGTAGTACTAGGCGGTGTCTTTTATAGATTAAATTGTGATATAAAATAATTGTTATCTCCAAGGTCAAACATGGTGTACCTCATGAATAAGCAGAATTTGCGACAAAAAATAAGCTGTATTTCTCCTGGGCAACCAGAATGGGATAATTTTGCAACCCAATGCCTAACAGCTGGCATTTGCCCCAAATGTGGGCATGATACCTTTTATGTTTTAAGGGGACACGAAGAAATAATCTTTTCTAAGTGCTCAGCCTGCCAATGGAAAACTTATAAAGAATAGGGGGGTACAGTGTCCATCGCCACCCGCCCTGCAGTTGGCATTGGTTGGGTTGGGTGTATGATGGGCAAAAATTTGGGACCCGATCGAGGCAAAATAGTTATCCCTTTATATCGGGACGATCCATACCACGACCAGTTGGGTGGTCGTTGGGTGAGGCAAGAAAGTGGGTAGAAAACAGGCCGTAACTCATCGAAAACACTAAAAATAAGAGTTAATGTTCCCTGAATTGCTGGTACTAGTGCACCAGGCTGGGATGCGCAAAAAAAATTGTCTTATTTATAGCACGTTAGGCAGGTGAAAGATCGAATCAAAGCAAAATCACTCCGAGATGGGATTAGTAGAGTACCTTGTTTTTAGCGGTTCCGGTTGGACACACTACACCCCATAGAGAGATGCTTGACCAAGAATGATCAGTTGTTTTTTATGTATGGGACTGGAGAAGTATTATTTTTTTGCTTGACTACTATTCTCATTCTTCAGAAGATAAACAAAATTTTTTTCAAATCCGACTTCTAGTCAATTGCAACACTGTCTATTTGCACAACGAAGGATATATTAACATGAAAAAATCGATAAGGACTCTCATCGTCGAGGATGATTTTACCAGCCGTTTGCTTATTCAAGAATTCCTAAAAAGCTATGGTCCTTGCCATATCGCAACAAATGGTAGAGAAGCTATCGAGGCTGTCTGTCTAGCTCTAGATAATAATGAACCCTATGATTTAATATGCCTAGACGTCATGATGCCAGGAATGGATGGCCAAGAGGCTTTACGAGAAATTCGTTTTCAGGAAGAAAAAAGAGGTGTCCAATATGCCGACGGAGCCAAGATTGTGATGACTACAGCATTAGATGACACAAAAAGTGTACTTTCTGCTTTCTATGAGTTATGCGATTCCTATCTAACAAAACCTCTGCGCAAAGAAACCCTATTAGACGAATTGAGAAAGCTCAAGCTTATTCAATAATCCAATTCGATTCCAAAAACGGAATCGAATTGGAGAACCATCGATAGCTTTAAAATTGAGGTGTTAATCGGTTCCGGAAAAAGGGAATGACATGTGATCGAGACATCACTTCAGCCCTTTTTCATTAAAAAATTTACTGTAACCTTTATCGGTTACTTTAATATGTTTAAAAAGCCAATCACTCAAAAAGCTCATAACTTCGATTGTTAAAGAAGCCTTGCCACTTTCAAAATCATCCTTAA
>JAAXVE010000154.1 GCA_013335665.1 Candidatus Falkowiibacteriota bacterium | reverse complement strand
CCTCGCTCAAAAACTCAAAAAGCAAAGGTCTTGCCTCGGCCTGAGTATAGCCATGCAGATCCAGTTCGGCATCGATACATTGCTGATATTTATTGTGCTTATGTCTGGGATTATACATAGAATGATTTTACCAGTAAAACGTAAAAAAGAAAAACAAAATCCCGCCGGTTTACGGCGGGATTTTGTATAAGATTATCCTTGCGAGGACTAGAGTACAGCATCCTTAGCAGCCTTTGCCAAGCGGAACTTGACGACGGTCTTTGCTGGGATTTTGATCTTAGCACCGGTTGCAGGGTTTACACCCATGCGAGCCTTGCGCTTTGCCTTTACCATCTTACCGAAGCCTGGAACCAAAAATTCACCAGACTTCTTGACCTCTTTGTAGGCCATTTCAGATAAACCAGCGAAAAAGCCGTCTACCTGCTTCTTGCTCAAGCCGGTTTTGTCTGCCATTGCAGCGACGAGAGCTGATTTTGTCATCTTTGCCATAGGGATTTCAAAGATTAAATTAGTTATCTCCTTTATTATAGCCTACTTTATAAAAGTAGAAAAGAGTTTATTAATGTTTATGGAGGTATTCACGCTTTTTTGCTAAAATATCCTTTATTCATGGTATTTTTTGCGCTAATAACTCAATCGAATTTTTTCCAATCAACT
Source organism: Candidatus Falkowiibacteriota bacterium (assembly GCA_013335665.1). GTDB lineage: Bacteria > Patescibacteriota > Patescibacteriia > Patescibacteriales > GWE2-39-37 > JAAXUA01. The sequence goes on along the minus strand of JAAXVE010000154.1, from coordinate 1,899 downwards.
CTATTTTTTAGGAAATCATCCAACTTATACCCAGCCGTATATTGGAAATGGGGTTTATCAGTAAATGCCTTCCATGCACCGCCCCACTCCAAGCCAATCGACTCGCCAATCCTGCCTATCTTGGCAAATAGCAATAGATTGCTCCAATTTAACTTTCCATTTTCGATCGGACAAATATCAAAAGCGACTCCATAGTTATGCATAGAATACCCACCTCGAGCGTTTGTGACAATTTTACCAGATTCAGCCCTGCCTTTGGCATACAATTTATCCTGATCTTCAAAAGAACGGTAGCAAGAGGTAATTACAATGCCAACTCCTCGTGCTTGGCACTCTGCTACCAGCTTTTGAGCAAGTCTTTTAACCTTTGGTCTCAGTTGAGAAATTTTTTCATTCATAACCAAATAAATAAACTTGTTTTCTCTAAATAAATTAAACACAAAAAAAGAGGTCGGATATTAACCGACCTCTTTTTTTTGTTATTTTACCATTTTAACAGGCTCTGTTGCGGTTGCCGTAGTTGCGGTTGCCGTCAATGTGTCTGCCCGCTGAAAAAGCATTGGCTGTCTTTCATCAATAATGTCCTTAACTAAAGGAATTATGACAGACTTACGATTGAAGTTCGGGTCGGTTTTCGGAGGATTGTTAATCGGGAATGCTAGAGCTGGCACTAAAAGTTCCTCGCTCTTATTGTCTTTGAAGTTGTAATACTTGATGAAACCGTATGTCGGTTCGCCCAAGTCAAGAGTTTCTGTCTTAGCACCCTCTGCGGTGTAAGCATTGACACCGCCAGCCTCGGCGTATGAAATCAATTTTTTCACATCTGTTTCTACTCCATAGCTTGAAGTATCATAATTCTGCGTGGTTAGTCCGTACATAGAAGCGACTTTCTTCGTCTTTACGTGCACAGAAATAACTAATCCCTGCTTGGCTCCGCTATACTCGTCATAAACATATTGATCATTTATCTTCAAAGGATAAACAACATCAACGGTTTCCGGCAAATAATAACTTGTCTTGTCAGGTGCACTATCGTAGGCTGCCTGCCAATAATTTGTGACTTCACCGGTACCAAAGGCTGACATATTTACATTGTGATCCTTAGCAAACTGATCGGCAATCGCAATTGCCTCTGTGTCTGTCGGTATTTCTTCGAGTTTGACACGTTGAGCGTCGTAGCAAGATTGATCTGAACCGCACTTACCTGCCGGCCAAGCTTCCCAATTCTGCGATAAATTGATTGAACCGTCATCCAACAAAATGTTAATGAAAAAGCCCAGATCCTCTTTTTGCACAAAGGTTAAGCTCTGCAACTTTGCTGAGTTGAAACCTGACAAATCCATGGCCCCAAAATTAAGGTTTTTTAACAAACTAGGGGCATTCACTCCGAAATCACCATCTTTAACGCGCTTCAAGACATCCATCTGCTCGCCTGGCAATTTGATTTCGCCGCCTTTATACGCGAACTTGTAGTTCTTGAATTCGAATGGCGGCATAACAGAAGAAAGCATCTTTGATTGAACGCCTGCTGTTCCACCACCAGCGCCGACAGCCATACCTGTCACTAGGTTGCCGCCAGTCCTTAAGTCTTTCGGAGCCGCCGCCGTTGCTGCTTCATTGGCCTTTTCTGAAATTTTTCCAAAAGACGCCTCGCTCAATTTGTTCAAGCTCAAAGAAAAGTATGAAGGCAATTTCTTGGCCGTTTTCATCTTGCTAGCTCTGTTAACATGGTTCCATGCACGCCAAGGACTCGCGTACCATAGAGCTGTAGGCAAAATACCCGCAACTAGAATGACGAAAAAAATCGTCATCACACCCCAATTACTTTTTAATTTTTTCTGCTATAATATATATAACAACAATTAATAATTCTTTATAGATTTTATGATTAAAAAAGCT
>JAAXVE010000004.1 GCA_013335665.1 Candidatus Falkowiibacteriota bacterium | reverse complement strand
CTCTTCCGATCTCCCTTAGCTGGCTCATTCGGAAAAATCCAAATGTTATAGGTCGAAATACCATTCAGTTGATATTTGAAGCCTGGCGTTTGGATTTTTTTATAAGCGAAAGAATGGAAAAATTATCTTACAAAATAATTGGCTTCGGCTGCAGGGTTAACCAGTACGATGCCGGCAGCTTGGTGCGTGAATTGGAAAATCTCGGTTTTACTGCCGCTGAGGCCGCGCCCAGCTTGGTAGTGATCAATACTTGCACGGTGACGCAGTCGGCGATCAAGAAAGACTTGAAAGCAGTTGCAAAAGCGAAAGCAGATTATCCTGGAGCTAAAATCGCCATTACTGGCTGCCTGCCAGTTAACTATCGTGCTGAGGCTTTGGCAGCCGGCGTCGATTTCATTGCCGGTGTCGGGGAAGCGGCTGAGTTGATTGAAAATATCAAAGAGGCTTTCGACGCCATGCCATTGGGCTGCAACACCTCTTTGACTGATCAGGAGAATCATTCGCGTTATTTCCTCAAAGTCCAGGACGGTTGCCGCCAATTTTGTTCATATTGCATTATTCCGTATAATCGGGGCGAATTGAAAAGCCGAACCAGCCAGGAAGTGATTAGCGAAGTGCGGGAGGCGGTGGCCGCCGGCTATCAAGAGTTCATCCTGTGCGGCATCCATCTCGGCCTTTACGGCGTTGATTTAAAGGATGAGAAGATAAATCTCGTTGAACTGCTTGAAAAGATCTTGCAAATTGATGGTTTGGGACGAATTAGGCTCAGCTCGATTGAAGTGACGGAAGTGAATGATAGCTTGATTTCCTTAATGAAAAGAGACCGGAGAATGTGTCAACACTTGCACATCCCGTTGCAATCAGGCAATGACAAGATTTTAAAAAGTATGAACCGTCCTTATGATACGAAATATTTCAAAGAACGCATCGACGCTGTACGTGCCAGTTTGCCGGATGTAGCAGTCACCACCGATGTTATAGTAGGTTTTCCTGGGGAATCAGAAGAAGATGCAATGCTGACTGAATCTTTTGCCAGGGAGATTAACTTTAGCAAGCTGCACGTTTTTCCATATTCCGCTCATAAAAAGACGCCGGCTTATTCTTTTCCTGATCAGGTTGAAATACAAGAGCGCAAAAAGCGCTCAACTTCACTACAAATAGTCAGTAATGAGCTAGAGCAAAAATATAAGAATAAATTCGTGGGTAATGAGTTGTCGGTTATTGTTGACGGCCGAAGCAGCGGTAAAAAATTTCGCGGCAAGACAGAATATTATTTTGATATTGTCTTTGAGTCGCTGGCGCCTCTGAGAGTCGGAGAGATTGTCAGAGTGCGTGACTGGAATTTTTGCTAATAAAAAAACCCGCCTTGCATGAAGGCGGGGTGTGGTTCATTGGATTGTTACGACGTTTCCTGTGGCTGTACCTGGCGCAGGCAGATCAGCACCAGTAGTCTTTCCTTTGAGCACGACGTTAGAAAGTTGATATGTGCAGGTCGCGCCGTGCTGAGCGTTGGAAATAATGTCAGCATGGACTGCCAACGTGTAAGTGCCACCGTTGGCTGTAATCAGTTGTGTCAAACTACCGAATGGCCATTGCTGCCCGCCGGATCCGATAAGGGTCGGTGATATGACTGCATTATTGGCTGCATTAACCAGCTTCATATTGACAACGAAGTTCGCCAAGCATGTCGGTGTTATTATGACTTGCGACAGGTCGGCATTCTCAGGATAGGGGTTTTTGACAGTGAAGCGTGCGATCTCAACATCCGTCGCACCGGGCAAATATGTCATGGTTGGCCCGCCGGTAGGAATGGTGATGCTTGAAGGGAGGAGCTGGACTGTCGTAGTGCGCTGTCCTGTTGCAGTCGACTGGATCGCGTAGAAGTAGGTCTGCCCGGCTGAAAGGCCGGCCAGGTTAACTTGATACGAGCCTGTTGCTGAAGTGATCAATCCTGTGGATTGATTCAGGTTGTTAACGCTGGTGCCGTAGTAGACAACGTAGCTGCCATTAATTGGTGCTGACCAGGAGATGGTAGCGACTGTCGGTGAAACCAGGAAGTTGTTTCCGAGCGTGACCGGCAAGACTGTTCCTGGGTTTTGAGTGGTTACCGCAATCATGGCATTAAGCGTGTTGTTGGCTTCAATCGGCTCAGGAAGCCGATTGTTTGAGTCGACCGTGAAGCTGACGTTGGTTGCGCCTGCGTTCGGGAAATAGCCGCTGACGCGGTAAGTGAATGTCCCGAGCTGGTGGAGCGGCGTGCTCGTAGTCGGATAGGCCTGTAGCGGCGCAAAGGTTGTGCCTGTGCCGGGTTCAAAAACGAAGCCGGTGCTGGCGATATTCGACGTGAAGTCGTTAAGGCCGGTGGCGCTGGTGATGTCCTGACCGTAGTTTGTGACGGTGACGTCGAGGTTGGCAATTTTCCCAGACTGGGTAGTGGAAAAAGTAATGCTGGTGACCGCGAGGTCAAATTGGTTGGTAAATGTTGGCGGATTGACGACGAGCATATCAGAACTGCCGCCTCCGCCGCAAGCGGCGATAAGTGTAAGACAGGTTAAAAAAATCGCGACTGCTACGGTGTGGATGCTTGAGTGGATGTTTTTCATGGCGAGCTCCTTCTCCTTGAAATAGTACTTCTTGGGGTTATTGGTTAACTTCGACTCTCCTAGGTGAACGCGTAAAATCTCAGATTTAAAGGACGACATAGCAATAAGCCAAAATATTTTTTGGCAATCACTAACCTTAGCATAAATTTCAAAAAAGGCAAGAGGTATTATTTGATTTTGTCAAAATATATAATTAAGACATTATTGTTGCATTTTGTCAAAGTCTTAAATCAACTAATTTGTGCTAAAATTATTGCTTATGCCACTCTTTTAAGCTAAACTGAATTTATGAAAAAACTTCAAATATACAACACATTGTCTCGTAAAAAGGAGGAGTTCGAACCGATCTATCAAGGTAAGGTCGGATTATATACTTGCGGCCCGACAGTGTATAATTTTGCCCACATCGGTAATTTGCGCACTTATCTGTTTGAAGATTTTCTGAAGAGGGTATTGGAGTATAATGGTTACGAGGTTAAGCACGTAATGAACATAACTGACGTCGGACACCTGACCGGCGACGGCGATATGGGTGAGGATAAGCTTGAACTAGGCGCAGCGCGTGAAGGTAAGACTGCGTGGGAGCTGGCTGATTTTTATACCAAGTCTTTTGTTAAAGATATTGGGCGTTTGAATATAATTGAGCCGAATATCTGGTGCAAAGCGACCGATTGCATACCTGAACAGATCGCCCAAATAAGCGAGCTCGAGTCCAAAGGTTTCACTTACAAGACGAGCGACGGAGTGTATTTTGATACGAGCAAGATAGATGATTATAACAAACTGTCGCATCTGCCGTTGGAAACATTACAGGAAGGCGCTCGCGTCGAAAAGAATGAGGAGAAAAAAAATCCGACCGATTTCGCTTTGTGGAAATTCTCGCCCAAAGGGGTGAAACGCCAGATGGAATGGCAGAGTCCTTGGGGTGTCGGTTTTCCTGGCTGGCACATCGAATGCTCGGCCATGAGCTTGAAATTTTTGGATAGCCAATTAGACATTCATTGCGGCGGAATTGATCACATCAACGTCCATCACACTAACGAGATTGCCCAGGCCGAAGCGGCGACTGGTGAAAAATTCTTCAACTACTGGATGCACGGCGCATTCTTGAATATTTCCGGCGGCAAGAAGATGGCAAAGAGCGATGATAATTTTTTGACCCTTAAAAAGGCTTTGATCGATAAAGGGTTCAATCCTTTAGCTTATCGTTTTGCTGCCTTGAGCGTACATTATCATAAGCCGATGGAATATTCAGAAGAAGCTTTCGCGAATTCTCAGAAAGCCTTGGCCAACCTTTATCGCAGCATCGCTTCTCTCGGCACAGAAAGCGGAGCAGTTGATTCTGTTTTTAAAGAAAAGTTTTTAGATAGCATCAACGATGATCTGAACATGCCACAGGCCTTGGCAATGGTTTATGAAGTTCTGAAATCAGATTTGAGACCAGCCGACCAGCTGGCGACGATCTTGGATTTTGACAGAGTGCTCGGCCTCGATTTGAAAAAATGCGGCCGTGAAGACGAGTTGCCAGAGGCGATAAAGATGTTGATTAGAGCCAGACAAGACGCCAAGCAAGCTCGAGAATGGGAAAAATCCGATGCTTTGCGCACAGAGATAGAGAGTTGCGGTTATGTCGTCGAGGATGGCAAAGAAGGAATGAAGGTTTATAAAAAGGTTTGAGATAATTTCCTGAGCAATTTTTAGACCGCCTTGGCATTTGCCAATTATTTTTCCTGCTTAGACGGAAGTCTGTGCATTTTTTTCTGCAAAATAATACACTGTCATCCTGAGCGTAGCGAAGGATCTCGCAAATCCGGAAGTGACGGGATCCTTCGCTACGCTCAGGATGACAATATAAAACAAAAAGAAGCACTTCCGTATGTGCGATAAAAATAATCGTCAAAAACCAGGCAAAAATCGGAAGAATTATAAAAAATAAAAAACAGATTTTTGCGCCAGTGTTTGGCGCGCATTTTTGTATTTAACGGATCAAGATATGCCATCCTATTCACATCACAATCACCATCTCGCCAGCTTCTTGCAGAACAAAGAGATGAATGAGATCTATCTATCTTACGGCATTATGAATTTTGCCATTGGGTTGATTTCGGTTTTTATTCCTATATATCTATATGATTCTGGTTATTCGATTCCGTGGGTTATGCTTTTTTACGTCCTACTGCCTTTGTATTTCGTGATCTTTGCTTACACTGGCGCGCGGATCGTAGCTCGCATCGGCATCAAACGCTCGCTTCTGGTTTCTATTATTTTAACCATTGCTTTATTTGCCGGCATGCGTAAGGTGGACACTTACCCTTGGCTTTTCTGGTTCTTGCCTTTGGTTTATGCCTTAAAGGCGATGTTTTACAATTACAGTTTTACACTCAACTTTATTCAGCACTCCGACCGCAAGCATCGCGGCAAACAGGTTTCCGCTTTGCAAGCCAGCGCGCTTATCGCCAGCATCTTGTCGCCATTTTTGGGCGGCGTCATGATTACTATGTTCAGTTTTAAATTAGTATTCGTCATTGCCTCTGTCCTGATGCTGGCTTCCTTGGTGCCGTTAATGTTCTTCAAAGAGACGTATGAGAAAGTGACTTTCGGCAAGGGCAACCTTTACAAAGAACTTTTTTACAAGAAGAATCGTCCGATGGTCTACAGCTTTACCGGCTTCGCAGTCGAGGAGTGGATCGGTTATGTCATTTGGCCGATTTTTCTGTCAGTGGTTTTGGGCGGTGTCAAGGCAGTCGGGATAGTCTCCTCGTTGTCGATCGGACTGACTTTTGTCGTTATTTATTTTGTCGGCAAGATAACCGACAAGAAGGACAAACGGGAGATGATCAGGCTGGCTACGGTTTTCTATTTTTTTGGCTTGGCCGGGCGCATTTTTGCCGACAACTTTGTTTCGGTGCTGTTTGTTGATACTTACAAGCGCATTACGGGACAAGTACTACATATTCCTTGGACGTCTTACACGTATGATTTAGCCGCCAAAAGTGATTACTTTAAATTCATTGTCCAGCGAGAAATTATCTTTGATTTGAGCCGTGTAATAGTGATACCTTTCATTATTCTGATTTTTGTAATCAATTTCCATCCGTTTGCTATTTCTTTTATTTTGGCGGCATTGTTCAGCTTGCTCTATGCAGCTTTAAGCAAAGCGGAGATTGATATTGTACCGCCGATAAAATTGGCTCAGGTTGAAAAAGTAAAATCCGATGCAAAATAATTTTTGGCAACAATTGAAAGAAGCGGGCCAGCCCATACTTGCGCTCGCGCCGATGGCCGGCGTGTCCGACGCACCTTTTCGCCAGATGTGCAAGAAATACGGCGCTGATGTGGTTTACTCGGAGATGGCTAGCGCTACTGCCTTGAATTATCAGCCGGCCAAAACTTTGGATCTGGTCAGGTTCGATGAAGTCGAGCGGCCTTACGTCGTGCAGCTGTTCGGCGCCAACCCGGAGCATTTTGTTAAAGCAACAAAAATAATCACCGAGCAAGTACGGCCTGATGGCATCGATATTAATTTCGGCTGTCCGGTGCCGAAGGTACAGAAACAGGGTGCTGGCGCCATCTTGATGGGCAACCCTAAGTTGGCGCGCGAAGTGGTTGAGGCGGTGTTAGACAATACCGATTTACCAGTGTCGATCAAAATTCGCGCCCGCATGGAAAAGGGTGAGGGTGATGCCAAAAAGCGCATCGATGCTTTGGAGTTTTTGGAAGCGATGCAGGGACTGGAACTGGCCGCAGTGATGATTCATGGCCGCTCCATGGCGCAGGGGCATACGGGCAAGGTAGATCATGTGATAATAAGTCAAGCAAGGCCGCTTGTTCAGGGGGTATTATTAGCTAATGGCGGTATCGTTGACATCGTTAGCGCACGTACGCTTTTGGAAGAGACTAAAGCTGACGGTCTTGGCATTGCGCGCGGAGCCATGGGCCGGCCTTATCTTTTTGAAGAAATCAGGAATGGAGAGGCTGCGGTCAAAAGCAAAGCAGAAATTTTTGCCATTGCCTTGGAGCATGCTGAATTGGCAGATAAAATATTAGGAAAGCAGGGCATATTGGAATTGCGCAAACATTTGTGCTGGTACGTGGCCGGTTTTCCAGGTGCGGCCGAACTACGCAAAGAGCTGGTCAAGGTGGAGAGTTTTGATGATGTAAAAAATATTTTAAAATGAAAACAGCCGATCTCGCGCTAGGAGATGGGCTGTTTTTTAGATATTGGCGTAATTTTTGTTCTTGATTTGTGCCAGAAAATCATCGCAGTATTGGTATTCTTTTTGGCCGGGCTTATACTGATTTTAAAAAACGCGCCTATACTTGTTTCGGTTTCGTATTATAGATATAAACAGTTGGCAGATTTATGCAGATTCAGGCAATTATCGAAAATAATAAGAAATTGTGGGCATCGAGCGAGTATCGTTCGATGGTTTTTGGCGGCTTGATTTTTTTTGGCATAAGCACGCTAATCAATCATGGAGCGAGCCTATATGCCAATTATGCTGCCGGCAGCTATGTTCCTGATTTGCTTTTGGATCACTTGCCAGTTGTTGATGTTGACGGTCTCTTGAATTATGGCGCAGTTATCTTTGCTATTTTTATTATCGGTTGCATGTTCTACCGCCCCAAAAGCATTCCGTTTGTTTTAAAAAGTTTAGCCTTCTTTATCGTTATCCGGGCCGCTTTCATTACTTTGACTCACCTCGGTCCAGATCCGTCACAGGCGCCCATTGATGCCGATAAACTGTTGTCGCGCTTGATCCTGGGCAATGATTTCTTTTTTTCCGGCCACACCGGGTTGCCGTTCTTGCTGGCTTTGATATATTGGCAGGATAAATTGGCGCGTTATGTGTCTTTGTTTTTTACCGTCCTTTTTGCCAACTTGGTCATCTTCGGACACCTCCATTATTCCATCGATGTCGCGGCCGCCTTTTTCATCGCGCATTCGATTTTTCATCTGGCTAAGAAACTCTTTAATCGTGAATACGCAATTTTCTCCGTTTAACTAAGCCGACACTAACTTAAAATCAAAGCATAGAAAAAACCCACCTTTTGCGAAGGTGGGTTTCGTGTTGTGTTTGAAAAAAAACTTTGTTATTGATTGCTGCTGTTATTTTTGGTCGGAATCTACGCCCCGGCCGTAATAGTGGGTTCCCAGGAAGGGAACTGATTTGCCATCTGTATCGAGCGTTTTCGCGCCAATAACCATGACGTTGAGCATTTCCGTTTGCGGGTAGGATAGGGATACATCCCCTTTAATCTTTAAAACAACTTTCTGTTTGGAATCGGTGTGTATATCTGTTGCGCAGGAAAAGATCTTGCTTCCGCCTTGGTTACTGATTACGGTGCAGGGGAAGTGGGTTGGTTCGAAGAGTGTGTAATCCAGGTCACTTCTTACCATGTAAAGATTGGTGAGGTAGTCCGCATCCCAGACACGGATAAACAGTTCCGAGGTGGTTGCCGCGCTCGAGGTTAGATTTTCCAGACTGAAGGTGTTTAATTCCTGGTTTTCGTGGCCGCGGATCGGAAGATTCATTTGGAATTCATTGGTTGCCTTCAGATAGCCAGCGTTTGAACCGGCAAAGATGATGTCGAATTCAAAAGTACTGCTTTCGGGCCAGTCGATGATGATAGTGCCGCCAGCTTCAATTATGTCGATAGCAGTAAGCACGTCGACATCGATCTGTGCGTAGTAGGTGGTGTCGCTCTTGTCGCGGATACTGATACTGGCTTTTTTGGAATTGACATCGGTGAGGTAGAGCATATTGCCTTTGAATTTGTTTTCGGACTGAATGTACCTTGCTCCGGCGGAATATGAATACCCATTCATTACGCTGAACCAGATCGGAAAATTGTACCAGGCGCCATCTTCGTAAGTGCCAGGCACATTATTATATTCAGCGGTTAAGCCAATGACATCGGGGCGCTCCAGAACTAGCGAGCTCTTAGCAGCCATTCCTTCGATTATTTCGACAAAAGTCGAGGAAGTGAACAGGCAAATGTCCGTCTTTGTGTAGAATGACACGTGAAGTTCATAGCTCCCAGGAATTACGTTTATTCGGCCGGATAATACACCATTCTGGACATTCAGAGTTTGATCCATTACATTGCTTCCGTTTACGTCTGTGAACCAGAAGTAGACATGGTCTACTCTTTTGCAGAATTCTGCATCAAGGTTGGTAAGAGGGGATCCTTCTCCGCCACCGCCGCTTGCACCGCCGTCGGCAACTGTTTTTGCCGATAAGGCTTTGAGGGGTTTTACGGTCGGAGTGTCTGCTGTTTTGGCAGTGGGTGAAGGGGTGTTGACGTCATACAATTTCAAGCTTACGTCATAGGCTCCTTTGCCGGCCGGAATGGAATTATCCGGAGTTTGTGTTGTGCCAGTTGCACTTCCGCCGCCACCGCAGCCGCCGATAATCATGCCGAACAAGGCCACCAGAAATACTGCCAACAGGTTCTTTTTCATCTTCACTTCTCCTTTTTGCGGGATATGCGACCCAGGGTCGCTAAAAAATTGTCAAACAGCGTCAATAACAATTTTTTACCCTAGCATATTTTAAGCATTTTGTCAATACCTTTGAAGAAAAATAAGCTTATATTAAATAAAAAAACCTCTAAATTAGAGGGTTTTTTTGTTTGATTGGCAGAGGTTTTTTAAAAGAAGTATCCGACATGGCCTCCAGTGAGTAGTATGAACAGTATTATCGGAAGATAGAATATAAGTAGGGCGAAAGGGGCAAGCAATGTTATCAGGAGGGCAGCAGCCAAATGTTTAGGGTTAAAGTTCTGGAAAGGTTGCATGGTTTTATCTATGCGAACCTTGATAAGTATGTATGAAAAAATATAAATCAAAACATAGACCTTCAGTGAAAACATCGTGTATGTTGAAATGAGAAAATCCATAGATTAATACTAGAGGTCCTTACTTAGAGCCACTTTTTGCGACGGAAGATAAGGATGATGGTTGCTGTTATCAGGGTTAAGAGGCACATGATAATCCAAAAACCGCCTGGCTCATCAACCCAAGGTGTGCCGGTAGCACGCATGGTGAAAATGGCTACAAAAAGAGTGAGATAAAAACTGATCAATGAAAAGACTGTTAGAGTCTTCATGGTGTCGTTCAAGTGTGAATTCAAGAGTGACTCGTTGGTGCTATTAAGTATCTGCACGATCTCTTTCTGGTTTTCAAGGATTTCCCAGATGGTGATAGAGTGATCGATCAGCTTCTTATAATAGCCTTTAAGCTGTTCATTCGGTACGAGTTTGCTTCTGATTTCCATGAAGGAAGTCAGGATCTTCTTGTGGCTATGCATGATCTTATGGAAGTTGATAATGTTTTGCCTGAGCGACAAGATATGGGAGACGGCGCGGCGCTGTTCCTGGGCAAAGATGATTTCTTCGACCTTGTTGATGGCCAAGCTGTTCTTGTCGAGCAAAGGGAAGCAAGAAACCATTAATTTTTCCAGAAGCTCGTAGAGCAGAATTGATGATGATTCAAGTTTGAAAGTTAGGAGTGCCTCGCCGTCTTTTTTACAGAGATTGAAGAAGTCGTTGAGCGCCTGCAGGTTGCCGTTGTGCACCGTGATGATGTGTCCATGCATGATAAAGAAGTCGACTTCGGTCGCGATGACTGTGTCGTTGATATATATAGGAAAGTGCATGATTGCGAAGATGTAGTTGTCGCACTTATGCACGGCCGGTCGCTGGGCAAAAACGTTTGAAGATGAGGCGTGAAGATGGTTAAGATTGAAGTTGTAGCGCTTGCGCAAGTACTCGATCTCTCGTTTGCCTGCATTGGTAACATTAACCCAGGTGATCTTTTTGTTGATCGTTCTGGGGTTGTCGATTTCGACGACTTGAATATTGCGAGTTGATTTTTCCTCCTTGATTTCTTTGGGCATCAGCTGAGAATTCCGGGTTCGACTTTCAAAAATTTTAAGACATGTTTTTGAAGACGAATAATGGAAATTTTATAGTATTATTATGGCATAGATTGACTTTTTGTGCAAAATTAGGTAGTCTGAAAAACTGACTGTTCTTTTGTTTATAGTGAAAAAATACAAATACGCAAGAAAGAAAGGAGTCGATATGAACATCGCAATTAAGGTGGGAAGCAATTTGCTGGTAGGCAGTGGGGTAGAGTGCGTTGGCGTGAATAAGGAATTTATCTATAGCCTTTGTACGCAGATCGCCATATTGAGAGGCATGGGTCACAACGTCCTATTAATAACGTCGGGCGCTGTGGCAAGTGATGGAGCTTCTCATCGCTCGAGAAATTTGCGGGCTGCTGTCGGCTGGCTGCGTCTTCTGGATAAATATTCCGAATGCTTTTTCAATCAAGGAATTCTTGAGGTCGCCCCAATTTTGATTACTGATCACGAATTGCATCACCCGGAGGTTTTTATTGCCACGGTAATGGAGGCTTTCAACGAGGAGGTGCAGATCATCCTTAATGCCAACGACCCGGTCAACAACAAGGAGTCAAACAATCTGGCCAAGTGCGAGGATAATGACCGTTTGACCGCCGGAACTGCTATTATTCTTAAACTGGATCTCGTGATGTTCGGAATCGACCGACCCGGTTTAATGGATGATAGCGGTGCAGTAGTGCAAAAAGTCTGTCTATCGGAAAAAGAGACCATACTTGGCTACGCCAAAGGCGGGAGTAAGCACGGCTTTAGCGAGGAAGGCATGCGGACCAAACTTGAGCAGATGTTTAGACTGGCCGAGCACGGCATTGATGCGATGTTAGTGCCAGCGCGTGAAAACTACGCTTTTGTAAGAGCTTTGAAGTTCCTGACGGAGAAGAAAGGAGAGCTGTCCATCGGCACACTTTTTACACATTGATTTATTGTGCGTATATTTTCCAGGTTAAGCCCCGATATCTTCGGGGCTTTTTCATATTTGGCAAAATATGGTATAATTTTGTCATCTAAAAGAGTCGATTATGGATATAAAACCAATCGAGAAGATAAATCTGCCGGAGCAGTTGCCGACGCATTCGCCAGAGCGTCCTGTTATGCACGAGCAGCGTGTCGAGGCGGCTAAGCCGACGGAAAAAGTCGGGGAAGCTAACCCTCCAACTCATGTGCAGCAGGCCGTTCATGCGATCGAACCAGGTGCAACGGACTCAGTCGATCTGAAAAAAGTCGAAACAGTCATGTCTGCCGGTTTAGACGAGATGTACAGGTCAATGTCTCCAGAGAAACAGGCAACTTTTCGCATCGCCGGAGAGGCGACGGCGCGCCAGATCAACCAACTGTTGTCAGAATCTAAGATCAAAGCAAAGAAAATAATAAATTTGCTCAAGGAGTGGCTCAAGCTGATCCCTGGAGTTAATCGCTTTTTCTTGGAGCAAGAAGCCAAGATAAAAGCTGACGAACTCATCAGCTTGCGTCAGCAAAAATAAATGGATTACGGTCTCGAACAAGTGCCGACTGAAACACCGTTCAATAACGCCGTTTCAGTCGATTATAGCGTGCTTTTTGCGTTTTTCGGCATAGCCGGCTTGATTTTGCTATTGGTACTGGCCAAGAAGATATTTACCCACCTGGCCAGGACAAGCCATTACTTCGACCATGTTGTCTTTTTAGTGCGTTTGTCTAAGGAAAAACCGAACGACAAGGATCGTGATGTAACGGTACAGCAGTTGCGCGAAGAGATTGCCAGGGGAGAGACACTTTTCTCGGCCATTGGCGGACTGCGTGCGGAGCGCGGGCTGAAAGCTTGGTTGTACGGCCGCCGTGATCATTTTTCTTTTGAAATTGTAGCTGACAAGAAAGTTATTGCTTTTTACGTGGTTGCGCCACGGACAATGGCTCGCTACATGGAACAGCAGGTGCAAGCTCATTATCCTGAAGCGGTAGTCGAGGCTGTGCGCGACTACAATATATTCCATCCTCAGAGCGTGGTGGTTTCAGGTTGGCTGAAGACGCGCCGCAGTTACGTTTTTCCGATCCGCACTTATAATAAGATGGACACCGACCCGCTGAACTCGATTATTAATGTCTTGTCCAAGCTCGGCCCCAACGAATCATTGGCCATACAATACGTGGTGCGCAGTGCTAAGGGCGCTTGGCATGCCAGAACTAGCCGCATCTTTTCCAAAGTGCGCCAAGGCAAGAGCATTAGCGAGGCGATGAACGATAGCGCTTGGTCGGAATTTTTCAGTTATTTCAAAGGCTCCAGCCCAGAGGATAAGAACAAGCAGCAGCAAAACAATTCGATGTACCGCCAGAATGCCATGGACGAACAGATATTGAAGAATTTCGAAGAGAAGAATGCTAAGGCAGGATTGGATGTTAACGTGCGCATCGTGGTGAGCACGAAATCAAGGGATAATTGCCAGATTTATCTGAATAACATTATCAGTGCCTTTGGGCAGTACAATCTTTACGAGAGCGGCAACTCTTTTAATAATAAGATTGATCTAATATCCAAGCATTTTAGACATAACCGCTTGATCGAGAATTTTATTTATCGTCGCTTTGACGAACGTTTGAGTTTTCTTTTGAACACGGAAGAAATGGCCAGCTTGTTCCATCTTCCTTTGCATTGGACCGAGACGCCAAACATTTTGTGGCTAACAGCCAAGCATGCGCCTGCGCCGGCCGAGCTGCCGGACAGCGGCATTATTCTGGGCCGCAACATTTATCGCGGCGTAGTCAAAGATATACGCATTAAGCGCGAAGACAGGCGGCGCCATACCTATATCGTCGGTAAGTCTGGCGTCGGTAAATCTGTCTTGTTGGCTTCGATGGCAATCCAGGATATTCTGAACGGAGAAGGCGTGGGCGTAATCGATCCTCATGGTGATCTGATCGAGGACATATTGAAACGCATTCCACCTGAGCGCGCCGAGGACGTGATATTGTTCGCGCCGTCAGATATCGAACGGCCGCTTGCTTTGAATTTGATGGAATTCGATCCGCGTTATCCAGAGCAGAAGACTTTCGTCATTAACGAGATGATCAAGATTTTCGATAAGCTCTATGATTTGAAATCGACCGGCGGCCCTATCTTTGAGCAATATATGCGCAACGCCATGCTTTTGATCATGTCTGACCCGGAGAGCGGCTCGACTTTGATGGAGATCCCGAAAGTCTTGGCTGATGCCGACTTCCGTCGCATGAAATTGGAGCGTTGCCAAGATCCGACCGTGGTTGACTTTTGGCGCAAGGAAGCCGAGAAGGCAGGCGGCGATGCGGCCTTGGCTAACGTTGTGCCATACATCACCTCAAAGCTGACATCGTTCATTTCCAACGACATGATGCGGCCGATCATCGGGCAGCAGAACAGCTCGTTTAATTTGCGCGATGTCATGGATAAACAGAAGATATTGTTGGTCAGCCTGCCTAAGGGGCAGGTCGGCGAACTGAACGCCTATCTTTTGGGTATGATCCTGGTAGGTAAGATCTTGGTGGGTGCTTTGTCGCGCACTGACATGCCTAAAGAACAGCGCAAGGATTTCTATTTATATATAGATGAGTTCCAGAACTTTACGACTGATTCGATCTGCTCGATCCTGTCGGAAGCTCGCAAGTATAATTTGAATTTGATTATGGCCCATCAATACCTCGGCCAACTGGTCAAAGGCCAGGATTCGTCGATTAAAGACGCCGTCTTCGGTAACGTCGGCACCTGGGTCAGTTTTAAGATCGGTTCTGATGACGCTGAGGAGTTAGAAAAGGAATTTGCTCCAGTTTTCAATCAATACGATCTGATTAATGTAGAGAAGTTTTCAGCCTACATAAAATTATTAATGGATAACGCAGCGACTCGGCCGTTTTCTATGGCCACCACCTGGCCTTTACCAGGTGTCAGGCGAGAAGAGTTAGCCTCCCGCATCAAGAGCCTTTCGCGCTTGAAATACGGTCAAGATCGCAACGTGATCGAGGAAGAGATTTTTGCACGCGTCAACAATTTCTAGTTAAATAAAAATTATGCAAAAGAAAGTAAAACAAACGATAGTCTTGGCTGATGACGATAAGTGGTTAGTCGACCTCTATGGTGAAAAACTTCGACTTGAGGGCTACGCGGTACACACTGCGCACAATGCCAAAGACGCCTACAGCCTGGTTCTGGCACACAAGCCTGATTTAGTGCTGTCGGATGTTGTTATGGCAGGCGGTGATGGATTTTATTTATTGAAAAAAATTAAAAGCAACCCCGATATACAGCATATACCTGTAATAAGTCTGACCAATTTGTCTAATGATCAAGACAAGGAAGCTTTGTTTAAGTGGGGAACTTCAGACTACCTGGTTAAAGCAGATTTTACTCCCTCGCAAGTCGTAGAGAGAATAAGGCGGCTGATTGAAGGAGAAGCGAAGAGAGGTAAAAATGATGACACCTTGCCAAAAAGAGCTAAGATTGCAAATAAAGAATAAGAAAAGCGGCTTGTAAAAAAATCTTTACAAAAAATACAAATCAAGCTAACATAACAAAACTTAAAAATAAAAGAAAAATTTATGACGGACGAACTTTACAACAACCAGGATGGGTTGGATTTATCAAACGAACTTGCACAGTTAGGGGGAGATGCAGTTGCCAATGCTGACCAGGTTGAAAAGGAGGCTGATTCATTGATGTTAAACCAGAATAAGGTTGTGCTGATGCGCAAGCTGCTAGGTCACATCAAGGAGTCAAGTGAACAGCTGTTGAAATTGCTGGAAAGCGACAGTCTCAGCGTCCAAGAGGCTCAGAGTTTGGCAAATTCGCTTAAATTGGTCTCAGCCGAGACGGATGATGCTGAAAATGTCATCGAAGGTGTCTTTAACGGGGAGAGCATGATCGGCCCGGATGGCCACGAATATCGAATTTCGGCCAACTACGCTTCTAAATCGAAGTTAGTCGAGGGTGACATGCTAAAGCTTACTATCACTAAGAACGGAACATTTTTATATAAGCAGATCGGCCCAGTCGATCGCAGCCGCTTAGTCGGTCAGTTGCGCCGCTTGAGCGACAATGATTTTGTGGCAGTAGTCGGTACAAAGACTTGGAAATTGCTCAATGCCAGCATAACTTATTTTAAGGGTGATGATGGCGATGAGGTGGTTATCCTTGTGCCCAAACTTGGCGAAACCCGTTGGGCAGCGGTAGAGAATATCATAAAGAAATAATTATCAAATATTAGCTAAGGGCCGGAGCAATCCGGCCCTTACTTGCTTTAAATCAAGTTAATCGGTAAAATAGGTTTATATTTGTTGAAATCTTACAAAAGCGCGGACGAGGCGCTTTTTCGCATATAATATGGCAACTCTGTATCAAAAGTACCGCCCCCAGAATTTTTCCGAAGTAGTGGGGCAGAATCATATAAAATTAATCTTGCAGCATGAACTTTCGGCTAATCAGCTGGCTCACGCTTATTTGTTTTGCGGTCCTCGGGCTGTCGGCAAGACTACCCTGGCTCGTGTCTTAGCGACAGCGGCTAACTGCTTGAATATCAAGCCGGGGCAATTTGAGCCTTGCGGTACTTGCGAAGCCTGCGTGGAGATCGTCTCGGGCCGCAGCTTTGACGTGGTGGAAATCGACGCAGCCAGCCATACCGGCGTAGACAATGTCCGCGAGAGCATTATTGCGACGGCACGTATTTCGCCGACAAAATTGAAACGCAAGGTTTTTATCATAGACGAGGTGCACATGCTTTCGACGGCCGCCTGGAATGCCTTGTTAAAGACTCTTGAGGAGCCGCCGGAATCCGTAGTGTTCGTGCTGTGTACGACCGAGGTGCACAAAGTGCCGCAGACCATCATTTCGCGCTGCCAGCGTTTTGATTTCAAACGTATCAGCATGGCTGAAGTGGTGCGCAAACTGAATCATATCGCCAGTCAGGAAAATATCACAGTTGAAAAGGGCATATTAGAGTCGATCGCACGCCACGCTGACGGCCACATGCGCGATGCTGAGAGTTTATTGGGACAACTGGTCAATATGGGCGGGGATAAGATAGATCAGGCCGATGCCGACTTGGTGATTCCGCGCAGCGATTTGTCCGAAGTGGTTAATTTGATAGAAATGCTTGGCAAGAAAGATACGGCTTCCGGTATTCAGCTGATTAATAAATTATTGAACGAAGGTGTTGATTTGCGAGTGTTCGTGGGGGATTTGGTCGAGATATTGCGCAAGCTTCTTATGATTAAGATAAATCCGGCTTTGAGCGATTGGCTCGGGTTGGAGATGGGCGAAGCGCTGGAGCTGCGTCTGAATCAGGCTAATAAGGCTTTGACGCAGGAGCAGATAGTGGCTTATATCGAACAGTTCGTCAGGACGGCTAACGAGCTGAAGTCGAGCTTTATCTTGCAGCTGCCATTTGAACTGGCAATTGTTCGCCTGTGCACAGCAGCGCCTGCCGCCGTCGCCCAGCCTTCCGCGCCAAAGACCGCAGTTGCTGCGTCGGCACAAGCAGAGCCAGTAGAACAAGTGCAGACCCACTCCTTGGCCCCTGCAGTTCCTGCAGGTGAGTTTGATTATGAGCTGATCATTGCCCGCTGGTCGGAGTTTTTGGCCCGCGTTAAGAACTATAACCATTCCTTATCTTTCATATTGAAGGTCTGTCAGCCAAAGAGTTTGAATGGAAACGAACTGTGCTTGGCTTTCAAATACAAATTTCACAAGGATCGAGTGAGTGATCCGACGATCAAAGCCTTGCTGGAGCGCGTGTTGCACGAGACTTATGCTACCAGCCTGACTATCGAGGCGGTCGTAGACGAGCAATTGGAAGTGACAGTTTCGACTGATCCGGCCCAGCTTGAGCCGAAAAATGAGTCGGCAATTCCAAATGCTGCCGGTCCGGCCGTGTCCCCGCAAGGCGAACAGATGGTCGACAATTTGCTTAAAGCTTTTGGCGGCAAGATCGTAGGCTGAGTCTATGCGGACCGGTTATTATGCTTGTCTTTTTGTTATGTCCAAAAAAACATTAGAAAAATCTAAAATAATCAGTAAAAAAAGACCGAAAGTCGCCTTAGTCTTAGGCGGTGGTGGCGCGCGCGGTTTGGCCCATATCGGCGTACTTAAGGCGTTGGAGGCTGCAGAAATAAGATTCGATGTGATTTTCGGTACGAGCATGGGAGCGCTTATCGGATCATGCTATGCTATCGGTTATGACTTGGATAAACTGGAGATCGAAGCGAAGAGTTTTAATAAGCGCAAAGCCATAAAGGAATTGGTAGACCTGACCTTGCCACGGCAATCGCTGATCCGCGGCAAGAAAGCGCATCGCTATATCGATCGATTGATCAAAAATGCGCATTTTGGGGACGCTAATATCCCGGTCCATGTAATCGCCACTGACTTGGCTGATGGCCAGCCGGTCGTGATGTCGCGCGGGGACATGTCTGATGCGATTCAGGCCAGCATTGCTGTGCCTGGAGTGTTTCCTCCGGTCAAAGTCGGCGGCCGCTATTTGATCGATGGCGGGGTGGCCAGCCCGACGCCCATAGCCGAGGCTTTGGCTTGGGGTGCTGATATCGTGGTGGCTGTCGATCTCGTGTTAAAGCGGGGAAGCAAGCTGAAAGAGAAGCCTGGGCTGATTTTTACCTTGATGCAGTCATATGAAATTATACGCAATAAGTCGGTTTGGGATGGCCAGACTGAGCATCAGCGCGTGATTATGGTCAAACCTGATCTTAACGGCAACGGCGTAGTTTCCAGTTTTAAGTTTTTCAATGCACAAGGGTTTATTGCAGCCGGGGTCAAGGCTACGCAGGCGGTAATTCCTCAGATCAGGGAAGCAATTGACAACTTTTAGAATATTAATTACAATTGCATACGAGGCTTTCAAAGCCTTATTTGTGATTAAAATCAACCCATTCGGGGATCGTCTAATGGTAGGACAACAGGTTCTGGTCCTGTTTATTGGAGTTCGAATCTCTATCCCCGAGCAAAGAAAATAGGGATATGCCTAAGCGCTAGCGTGGCATATCCCTATTTTTATGTTTCAGAGAAAGAGATGAGACCCTCCTATGCTAAAGCTTCGGCGGGCAAGAGTTTATGCCCCGGAGCGCCAGCGTAGGGGTAAATCTCTATCCCCGAGCCACGCAAAATTCGCTGCGCTCATCGCGTGGCATTGCCGAAACACACCACTTTACCATGGTGTGTTTTTGGCATATGACATTGACTTGTTTTAAGTTTTATAATAACCTGCGATATTACGGTTCATTAAATAAATTACGAACTGCTAATCAAGTAATTATTTTTTAATTATTTGATTAGCAGTTCGTATAAAGTATTTAAATCCAACACAACCAAAGGCAAGGAGGGCAGCTATGGGACAGGAAGTAATGACGATCGTGTGTAAGAAATGTCTTAGAAAATTGGGAGATTCAGGTAATACGGAAATCTATTTTTATGAGGGAACTCCAATTGTTGATATTGAAAGGGTCGCTAGGATATTTGGTTGGTATGCCAAGTCAGGAAAACATCTATGTCCACTACACGCAGGTGGCGAGAGAATTCATCTGGTGCGCCAGAAAGTTTCCTGGCAGGATGTTTCATAGGAAAGTGTTAGCGAGAGAAATGATCCTGACAGATTTGTGCAACTGAGCAAACGTGTGATCCTCGATCGCTATGAAAGAGTGTCGAGGGACAAAAATTATCTAAAAACCAGGGAATGCGTGTGGGCAAATGATGCTTTCGGGCCTTTTGCTGACATGCGTTTCGGTCAAGATAGGGCCATAAACCAAACAACGCTTTTAGGAAAACAGCTCTTTGGAGGTTTTAGCTCCTGGACCATGCCGACTGAAAACATGGTACGCAGCGTGTTAGAAGCCGGATATGATTTGGTGCAAAAATTTTTTCCTCTCATAAAGCATAGCCCCTGGCTTTGGGTGTGTGCGACAGGACGCTCTAGAGGGGAGTACATAATGAACTTCAATACTGGCGAATGCAAACAGCCGACATACAGCATTCGGGATGTTCCACTTGAGAATCCATTCATATGGCCAGTGTCTGGCATTGAAAGCGCCAATACTGCCTGCTATATGAGGCCGATTAGATGCCATGGTTGTTACTATCCGCTCATGGATGCCGCAGGCAATGTGATCAAGTTCAATTACCACATTACCCCTGGTCATATGGGGTTCGTTGCTACTGTTATGGGATGGCAATTCGAAGGGAAAAAAATCTCTGCCCCAATTGCAAGGAAAGAATGGGTGGTAAATTGAACAGTAGCGGGGTCGTAATTGACTTCGCAAACACTCGTGATACAAGTTGGTAAGAACGCAGCTGGCAAAAACTGCGTGATACTATCAAATGTGCCGCCTAGGGGATTCCCGAAGGCGGCACTTATTTTATGCAAAAGAACACCAAACAGCAGTTTGGTGCTTCTTTTGCTGCGTATACGTTTGACAAAAAGCTGTTTTTAAGGTAATTTTGACCATCGACGCTCTTTGCTTAATACCAAGTAAATATAAGTTCGTGGATAAAGATTTTTACTTCATTAGCGTGAAAGGAGAAACCGATGAACGTGATTATTTCTAATGAGGAACGGACAAGGTTGTTTGATCGCCTAAAAGAGAACTTTGGGAGCGCCAACTCTCTCAAGTGGGGCGAAGAATTGAACATTGCCAAATCGCTGGACTTGACCGGTGCGGAAAAAGACGAGCTCTCGCTTTTATTGGTCGGATATATCGGTAAAGTCGTGCGTCACGGAGCGTGGGTCAACTTTGAGGGAATGCAGCCGGTGATGGAATTTTTTGGCGTCGAGTCAATCGCTTTCACAGAGCAGTATCTGGAAGCAGTTAGTGAGTGCATGGTCTGTTTTTCCACAAGTTTTCTTTATGACATGGCCCCGCCCTTGTACAATGGAAGATTGTATAGTGGCGAGGAGTATATTCCGAATGAATACGTAAGGAAGATGCTGTTGAAGCGCGGATATTCGAAAGATAATCTCACCGAGGAATTTATTGAAGGTCTGTGGCAGATCCGAGAGCTTTTATTTAAACTGCATAGCCTTAAGAACAGGGGTCTTTTCAAGGATTTGAAAGAGGTGGAGGGTTATCAATTATTAGAACTTCTCACACATTCGTCTTGAAAAAACATGCAACTCCGTCCGAATCAGGGCGGCTTTTTTATTTATGTGAA
>JAAXVE010000153.1 GCA_013335665.1 Candidatus Falkowiibacteriota bacterium | reverse complement strand
CAAGCGCAGCGTTTCAGGTGCTAAACAGCCATCTCTGAGCATAGAAGATAACTTCTCATTCCCATGACTGCGCATTTCGTAAAGCTTGATGTTGCCCTTAAGCCTGCGCAACTCCTGGTCATTAACCTGATCGACGTCCAAGTTATGCGAGAAAAGTCTAGTCGGCCTGATTGCTGCATCAATAGAGGCGTTGAGGCGCGAGGACAAAAGCTTAGCCTCACTTTCGCCCGCCTTGCCGTTGCGGATCATGTTCAAAACGTCAATCAGCTTATCGCCTTTTTGACGGTGCTGCTCATTAAGATAGCAAACTTTGAACCCAGCCATCCACCAGGAGGTCGATGAGAAGACGAATCTCATCTCGCCTTCTTCTTTTTTCATAACTGGCGGAAGCTGAAAAAAATCGCCGCACAAGATTACCTGCAACCCGCCGAATGGCAGTTCCCTGTCTAGAAAGCGACGGCAAATCGCATCGACCATGTCGAGTTGATGAGCGTGCAGCATTGAGATCTCGTCGATTATCAAGACTTTGGTGGCCTTCAAGCGTTTACGCAACATGCCGTTGCGGCCGATTGTCCTAAGGTCGGCATCGCTCAGCACGTTTCTAATGCCCATGCCGCACCATGAGTGGATCGTAATCCCGTTCATGTGCGTCGCTGCAATGCCGGTCGAGGCGGTCACGGCCACGCCAACTCTTTCTTTTTTCAGGTAATCGATATATTTATTCAATACAAAAGTCTTACCGCTGCCAGCCGCTCCGGTCAAAAAAATATTATAGCCCTCTTTCAGGGCTTTGAGTGCAGTCGCTTGCGTCATTGTGAAATCCAGTATTAGGCAATATTAATTAGCCCAGACGTGTTTGTCGCCGAACGGTGAAGCTTTTTTGGATGGGCGAGCATCTGGCCGCTTGGTCGGCACAGGAAACGAAGCCTCTTTTCCTGGCTGATGTACCTTGGCAGGTTTTTTCTTTTTCTTTGCCTTGGGCAAATATTTCGGATCTGGTGTTGGCATATTGCAGTTGCTTATTTCTTTTAATTACATAAGCATGGCATGGTTCGCCGTTTACGTCCATGCCAGTATCAAGGCAAGCTTAACCCAAACTTTTAATCATTAATAAACAAGGATTTTCCGGCCCCCAGATATCCAGCTCGCAAAGCGGCGTAAAGTCAGAATTGAGATAAAATTTCTTTGTCCGGTCATAAAACTCATCCGGCCGGCGATCGCTCAACGTCTTAACCAAAAGGTATTTTTTATCTTTGTCCACTAAAAGAGTTTCAACATAATTCAAAAGTTCGCGGCCGATGCCTTGGCGATGATGTTCGCGCTTGACCCCGGTCACATAAATCTCACTCACGCTCGGGTTAATTTCATCGAGGCAGATAAAACCAACCGCCATGCTATTGATAAAAGCGGCAGCAAACATCTTGCTTTTGACATTCTTGATATAATCCAGCAATGGTTCCTCTACTTCGAACCATTCCCTAAGATCACGCAGAATCGCTTCGCAAATCGCGCTCTTCTCCTCTGCGTCGTCGATCATTCTTATTTCCGCCATATCTTTATTATTAATAATATTATGAATTATACCACAAAAAAAGGAGACGCATCCAAGCGCCTCCGCGGGTTTCATGTTTTTTGCAATTCTTCAAGTCTCTTTTTCAGCTCCTGCCGCTCAAGCTCTGATTCGATATACTTCTTGGTTACCCGAACCAGGTTCCGGATCGTGTCATAGAGGCATACCATGACATCAGTATAACCCAGATTGGTATAACGATCATCTTTGAGCATCGTCAATACGTATTCTTCGGTCTCCTTGACGTAGCGCTGGACGCGGTCAATTTTGAACACCTGGACCATGTTGCTGATGTTATTCAAGCGATCCGCGCCTTTGCCAAGAACGCTGCCGATATCGCTCGCTATCCTGGCATAGTATTCTTCCGTCTTTTCTTTTCCATCTGCAGTCTTGCGCTTGGTCTGGTTGTCCACCAACAGCGCAACCCTGTCACCGAATTCCGCCCTGACTTCTTCCAGGGTTGCATGCCCGTTTTCGACGACATCGTGCAAAATGACCGCCGCGAGAATGGCATCATCCTCAACGCCAAGATAGATCAGCGAGTTGCACGCCGCCAAAGGATGGTTGATATACAGCTCGCCATTATCGCGCGTCTCATTCTTGTGACAGGCCATTGCGAACGTCACAGCCTTTGTGGTCAACTTCAGTTTTCCGCCCTTGGCAAATCCATAAAGAAATAACGCCAGCCTGCTGTCCAGTCCTATTGTCTTTTCCGAGGTATCCATCGTATCCTCCTTGTCTAGTTGAGCACGACGTTGCCGGTCATTGCCGGAGCTATCAAAATCAAAGAACCTTTATAGCTTTTTACACTAAAATTAGATATTTAGCAAGTATTCATCATACCTTGAAATGAACAATAACCCCGTTCACCTTTTCTTTTTTTTGGGCTAAGGCAGAGCTTCTTATGATGATTATTGGGACTACCGCATATGATATTGCTTCAATTTCAACTTTAAGGCTAATTAGATGATAAAATTTGGCTAAAATTAATAAAAAATTTTACGTGCGAACACTAAATC
>JAAXVE010000046.1 GCA_013335665.1 Candidatus Falkowiibacteriota bacterium | reverse complement strand
TTTGAGATAAGCTTCGACCGGACCGGCGATTTGATAGTTGATTGGCGCAACCGCAAGGCTCAAGCGCTAGTGAAAAACTTAGCGGAAGAATTGGGGCTGAACTACCGCGAAGATTTCAAAATGGGCCACACTAGAGTCAGCGATCTGCCGGAAAAAATAAATACGCCTGACAAACTGGCGCCATATCTAAAAGAAGTTCTTGAAGAATATATAGACATTTCAGAGATATTTATAAAATGACAAAGTGGTAAAAAAAGATTTCGATGTGCTATAATTGATCATATGAAGAATAACAGATTAGATCTCATCGTTTTTTCTGCGCTTTTTGCAGGACTTTCAGTCTTGATTTTCTTAGTTTATCAGCCATTTCTCTATATCATCGTCCTTGCCATGGTGCTCTCTGTACTATTTCACCCCACCTACGAAAAGCTCACATCTTTTTTTCATGGTGGGAAAGGTTTTTTTGCTGCCCTTCTGGTTGTAGTCGCCCTTGTTTTTCTTATAATACCGCTACTCTTCCTTGGCTCGCAAATTCTTCACCAAGCGCAGGGTTTCTTTTCCATGACACAAGTGGGACGCGGACAATACGCGCAAGCACTGCAAAGGAATATAAGCGATCTTGTCGGCCATGTCGTGCCTGGCTTTTCTTTTAATATACAGGATTTAATAAAAAAAGTTCTGGCCTTCGTTACTGACAATCTTGGCATCCTCCTTTCACAAACAGCCTATATCTTTTTCCAAACATTTTTTCTTCTGTTCACTTTTTTCTTTTTTCTGCGGGACGGGAAATCCATGCTTAAAACTTTCGTTTCGTTAAGTCCATTTGAAAAAGAGCAAAACAAGGAAATCATCAACTCAGTCTATCAGACAATAAACTCGGTTATACGCGGAACTATTTTTGTCGGCTTAATCCGTTTCATTTTGCTTGCGCTGGCATTCTATCTCTTCGGCATTCCCAACGCCCTTCTATGGGCAAGTATAGGAGGTATTATCGGGGCCGTTCCCGGCTTAGGAACCCCGTTCGTCATAATCCCTGCCATCCTCTATTTTCTTATCAACCGCAACATAGTCCCTGCAATCGGTATCGGCTTCTTCGGGGTCTTGCTTGTTTTCTTCATAGACAATCTTCTTTCGGCATATTTCTATGGCAAAGGACTGGACTCTCCCTCCATTTTCGTACTGTTTTCCATTCTGGGTGGCATAATCTTTTTCGGTCCGCTCGGTTTCATCTTCGGTCCGATAATCCTTTCTCTTTTTATTTCAGCAGTAGACATGTATAAGATTCTGATTCTCAAAAAAAACTAAAATCGCCAGTCTCTTCAAACAAACGCCCGAGTTATTCCCGGGCTTTTGTTTCCCGCTCGCGCGACTGTTTATTTTACATCAAGCTCAATTTAGTGAAAAAATTACCTTAACAGACTCTAACTATTTCCCCCATTACCTCAAAAATAAAAAGATTGTGGTAAAATAGTCGCAACTAATTTTAGTTTTTCAAAAAAAACCCGCAGACGACATGCCTGCGGGGTGTGTTTTGTTGTGGTAAATCAATAAGAGACTTTACCAACTTCTTTTTCGCACAACAACTGTGTCTGGATCAGATCGCCGATGGTTTCGGCTCTGGCAATACGGCTGACTGAATTGTCAGTGTGCAAAACTAACGTCTGACTCAGTCCCCAACCATTGTAGTGCGACGCCATGGCCTGGCCGTGCCCGCCAGCATCCTCAACTACGATGAAATCATTCTTCCTTGGCACTGGCAGAAGCCGTGCCTTGGCCAGGCGGACGTTTTCGCAGAGCGGACCAATGACATCAACCTCAATTTCATCGCCAGTTTTAGGCTGGCCGTAGACATCGAGCAGGTTGATGTGGTGATAAGCTGTTTCGTAGATATTCGCGCGATGCAAGTCGCAAGCGTCGCAAAAATCTACGCCAATGAACATTTTGTATTTCTGAAGGACATTGATGATACGGCCAACAAGAGCGCCATGCGGGGCCACGACATAACGTCCGGACTCGAGCCAAAGCTGCGGCAGATACCCATGCTTTGCCTCGAAATCCGCCATTGCCCCGTTGACAATCTCACCCATCTTTGACAGGTCGACCGGCTTTTCGCCTGGGCGATAGTTAACCCCGATTCCACCTCCTGCATTTATGAACTTGAAGGGCGAGCCCAGCTCTGTCCCTATCATGTCCGCCATATCGAGCTGTGTTGTTACATTGGCCGCCAATACCTGGTAATCAAGGCAATTGGAGGCATACATCATATGGATCCCGAACTCCTGTGCACCTAGCTGTTTCGCCCGTTTATACGCCGGCAGGATCTGATCATGGGTCAAGCCGTATTTCTGATTAACCGGCTCACCGATAATGAAATTACTTCCTCCGTCGGAACGGCGATCGCCAGGGTTGTAACGGAAGCAGATCAGTTCAGGCATTTTCAACTTGTTGTTTTTGAGAACTTCCACCAGCAAATCCAGTCCGGTAACGTCATCGATGTTTATAATGCAGTTGAGCTTGACGGCGTATGCCAGATAATTTGCCGTCAGGTTGTTGGCAGTGTACATAATCTGACTTGGCTTCGCATTGGCCAAAAGAGCCAGATACAATTCTGTCGGCGAGGCACAGTCAAGCCCAAAGCCCATACTGAGCATCAGTCTCAAAACATAGATGTTTGGATTGCACTTTACAGCAAAGAAATTAGTGTCGCCAGGACGGACGAACAGGCAACGTTTCATCTCGTCGATGGATTCGATTATGCCTTTCTCATCGAGAATGACGGCAGCAGGGCTCAAGGCCCAAGCCTCCACCGGAGCGCGCGAATCAACCAATCTGGCTGGCTCGAAATCGTACATGATCTGGGGCAACAAAGGAAACAGCCTGCTTTTAAAATCGGGACTCATCATAATCTTTACCTATCCTCCTTGGGTTCGTTGTAATCTTGCCATTAAAACGCTTTCGGGCCGCTTTTTCTAAACTCCCTCCCTCCTTTTTGAGATTTTATCAATTATAAAAAACATCCCTTTTTCACAACAAAGGGTTCATATTAAATTAACTAATATAAGCCATTTTGTCAACCTAGCCCGTTTAAGCAAGTTGTCAAAAGATGAACCAGCAAGCATTATTTTGTAAACTTGCTGCCAAGCTTGACTGAAAAAGATATTTCCAATATAGTAAAATTTCGTTTGTAACAAAAAAAACAGCTTAGGGAGGGGTCATGAAAAAATTAACGTTCATTTTATTATTGTTAACTCAAATTGTGGTATCGTCGGCCGCGCTTGCAAAGGAAAAAATCAAACCGCTTCATAATCCTTGTACATCTGATGGATGGGCATTGAGGCAGAATGTTTACTATTTTTGCGGAGACGACCACAAATGGCACGAAATGGACTCGATCCTCTTCCTTTATGGAGACCTTAATCCTTGGACCGTGACAAATGACGGAACCTTGATTACTTGCGTTAACCATGGAAGAGGTTATTCCAAAAAAACGGAAAGTAACATCCCCAAAATTACAAACAAAAAAAGACTCGAAAACATGCAAACGATTTTCGATCATTCAGGTAACCAATGGGTTGTTTGCCAAGGTAAAGCGAAATAGGCAAGCCAATCAGGTCAATCATTTACTACAAAAAAAGCGACAGGAAATTCTGCCGCTTTTATTTTATACAATTACCACAGTTTGCAACTGTTGACACTGCTTTCCGCCCCAGCTCCCGCCTTTTTAACAGGTAGACCAACCGAATTCCACATAAATACTCCTCCGTCCAAATTGGCAACCCTTTCATAACCAAGCTTTGTTAGCAAAGTTGCTGCATACAAACTTCTTCCACCGCCGGCGCAGACAAGAATTAAATCTCTATCTTTTGGCAACTCATCACATTTATCTGAAAAAACCGACAAAGGCATTGCTAATGTTCCTGGAACATCGCAAGCAAATTCTTCTATCTCCTCAAGCTCACGCACATCGACTAATAATGCTCCTTTCCCCAATTCTACTTTTGCCTCTTGCGGACTTAATACTTTTATCATACCTGTTCGTTATAGTTCTGACTTTAATTCATTTGCAAAAGTCTCTTTATCCCTATAACCGACATAATCTTTGGCGACCTGTCCACCTTTAAAAAGCTTCAATGCTGGGATTGATTGAATCTGGTATTTTATCGCGATATCTTGGTGTTCAGGATTGTCGACGTCCAATTTAGCAATGACCAGCTTGCCATCAAGGTCAATGGACAGGTCATCCAACACAGGAGCCATCATGCGGCAAGGACCACACCAAGGCGCCCAAAAATCAACCAAGACAGGTGTTGATGATTTTAGGACTTCTTGTTCAAAATTTTGGCTCGTAAGTATAATTACTTTGCTCATATTTTTCGATGTTATTATATTATTTGGCTATAAATTTGCCATATTTTAATTTTCGTAGGAATTAAAAAACTATTACAATTTAGTTGCATTTACTGCATAAGCAGTTACACTGCTAGTTTTTGTTTGAGGTACTTGCTAATACTGGCAGTGGCTATAGCTCCCTCTGCAGCGGCAGTAACAATTTGTCTGAATTTATTCGATCCATCGGTCAAATCGCCAGCGGCCCATATTCCCTCCGTCGTCGTTGAACCATCATTCTTTATTTTGATAAAGCCTTGCTCGTCTGATTCCACTCCCAAATCACGAAATAAATCAGAATTTGGTTCTGAACCGATTTCGATAAAAATGCCATCGACTGCCAAGTCTTTTTCCTGCCCGGCAACATCAGCCACCTTAATGCTTGCAACCTTGCCCTCACCAAAAACATCTTTCACTACTGTATTATATATAATCTCTATCTTCGGATTCTTCGCGATCGCATTCTGCCAGAATTGCTCGGCCCTGAGCGGCTCCTTGCGATAGACCAAATAGACTTTCTCGGCAATATCGCCCAAATAAGACGCTGCCATGGCTGCGGCATCATTGCCACCAACAACTGCCACAGTTTTGCCTCGATAAAAAAAGCCATCGCACGTGGCGCAATACGATACGCCCTTGCCAATAAACTTCGCCTCATTAGGCAAGCCCAAATGTCGATGGGTTGTGCCAGTGGCCAATAAAACAGTTCTGGACTGAACGGGATCGGTGCCTGCAATTTCTACTTCGAATCCGTTATCAATCTTTTTAATATTTTCAACCACCCTTTCGATTATCGGCGTGCCGTAGCTTTTGGCATGCTTAACCATATTCTGCACTAATTCAAAACCGGTAATTTTTTCAGTGCCTAGCCAATTCCCTATCTCGTGCGTCGTTCCAGCCAAGCCACCAGTCACTGCACCGATAACGACTGCCTTGAGACCGTAGCGAGCGGCGTAAATTGATGCGTTAAGTCCGGCAGGACCGGCTCCGATAATTGCGATGTCGTACATATTGTTATGATTATTT
Source organism: Candidatus Falkowiibacteriota bacterium (assembly GCA_013335665.1). GTDB lineage: Bacteria > Patescibacteriota > Patescibacteriia > Patescibacteriales > GWE2-39-37 > JAAXUA01. The sequence continues at coordinate 1,535 of JAAXVE010000046.1, read as the reverse complement.
ACTTAGATATGTCTGGAGCAGTTTAATATTCCTATCAACATGGTCCTGTCTTAGGCAATACACAACCTTAGAACCTCTTTTTTCCGACTCGATCAACTTAGCTTGCTTTAAAACACGAAGATGATGCGAAGTTAAATTTTGCGGCAAATCCAGCCGCTTCCACAACTCGCCGACGCAGCACTCTTTTTTCAAGTGGCTGAGTATGAGCATTCGCTTAGGTTCACTGATCGCCTTTATAAAAACAAAAAGCTCTTCATTCATATCAATTAAAATTATATCAATTCTTATTGATATAATATCTTAATTCCTAATCTGCGTCAATAGAAGACCCTTGTGCACCAAGGTTCTACGAAAAAACACTCCATAGAGCGCTTTTTACGAACGTATTATTCTAGATTATTCAGACAACCCTATTTAGCTTTTTTTCAATTAAAGCTCTTTGATAAACGTCAGCCAAGCATTAATCATCTTGTACATTGAGTCAATATCGGCCCACTCTTCCTTCCCATGGTGTCCGCCGCCACGCGGGGACTGCAACCATATTGGGACGTTCAGGCCAGTAAAATGTTTAGCATCACTAGCGCCGTGGTCCGGGGCAAATTCAATTACCTGACCAGTCATCCGCTCCATCACTTTTTTGTAATGTTGAATCAACGGATGAAATTCGTCGGTGTGAACGTGGCTGGCGGTTGAAAGTTCAACAATCCGAGCACGTTGCCCTACCAAGTCATAAATTTCCTCTAACAAGCCAGTCTGATCAGTTTGCTCTGTTAAACGGATATCAACACCCATGGATGCCAGGCCAGGCACCTGGTTAACGGCTTGACCGCCTGACAGATAACCCAGATTAATAGTGGCGTGCCAATATTCATCATCAGGGCGAGTGTGTTTTTTTATCAGTTTTTCCAGATCTTGGTACAAACAGATTGCCTTGGTAATGGCGTTGTCACCTTGCCAGGGACGGGCGCCATGTGCCGATTGGCCGTCAATTTCCAGTTTCAAATGAATAAATCCCTTTTCCCTGCAAGTAATGTGGCCATAATCACCTCCGTCGGGAATGAAGATTGCAAAGACGTTATCCATATGGCTACTTGAGGCAATGCGTTTAGCTCCTGTCTCACCGCCAATCTCTTCGTCGGTAGTAAAAAAAAGTTTGACTGTCGGGCCATGCCGATCTTTTTGCAATGCGTCAGCTAAAAGCATCAGCATGGCTGCTGGCCCCTTGTTGTCAAAAACGCCACGTCCGCGAACAATCTCCCCTTCTTGCTCGAATGTAAAACTTTCCGTGTCTGCCGGAACCACATCCAAATGAGCCATCTTTCAGAAACGATTACGACATGACTGACCAAGCCAGTGACTTGTACAACAAATTAGAGCAAATAATCATCCCGACATTTTATAATAATAAGGATAGATGGATTGACATAATGAAGCATTGCATAGCTATGAATTCGAGCTTTTTCAATACCTATAGGATGGCCCAACAATATCTTGCTAATGCTTACATAAACTAAAATGACACATTCACGAATAAC
>JAAXVE010000045.1 GCA_013335665.1 Candidatus Falkowiibacteriota bacterium | reverse complement strand
GTCTTTGCGGAACCTGCGTCCAAGGAAACTCTGACGAAATCGAGTCCGGCCAGCGCCTCTAATATTTCATTATTTAATATGCCCCCGTTGGTGTACAACCCTAAATGTATGCCGACTGACTTCAGCTGCTTGGCCAGAAATGGGAAATGAGGATTCAGCAAGGACTCTCCTCCTTCGCCAATTATGATGACCGAATCCGTCTCAAGCTTAACAAGCTCGTCAACCATACGGTTGAGCTGCTGCAAGTCGAACATTTTTGGCTCTATGTCATAAAATTTACCATCGCAAAAAATACAATTATGATTACAGACATTGCTAACCAAATCCAAAAAAACCGTTGAAAGAGAACTTTCCGTACGGCCGTCTAGAGCGAAATTTACTTTGCGCTCGAAAAAATCCATTTTTGAAACGAAATCGAACATAAATTGCTTGTATGCCTTTTATTTTTTCTTTTCGAACACCAGCCACATCCTAGTGGAACCGATAATGCTGCCGCGCCTCCCTTCAGAATCAAGTATATCGACGATCCTGAGGCTGTTTTTTTCACAAATCCTTATAAGCTCATGAGGGTAATACAGCCTGACGCAATGCAAATTTTTGCTGACGGCTTTTCCCGCCGCGTCGTATAGAGTCGTCTTTTCCACATTAGTCGAAGTTTTAACGTCGAAAAAACGTTCATACACCCTGGTAGCACCAGACATAGTTATATGCTTCTCGATCGGGCGATATCCGCTCAATACTCCGATAGGATTCACTGTCTCAATAATCAACACTCCCCCCGGTTTCACGAAACCACAAAGCTTTGACAAAAAACGCTCGTTCGCTTCCTCGGTATCGTAATATCCGATAGAAGTGAAGATATTTATCACGGCGCCGTAAGACTCTTTTACTGAAAAATCGAGTATATCACCCTTGATATACTCGACGTCAAAACCTCGAGCATCAGCTTCTTCTTTCGCAATATCAATAAAAAACTGGCTTGAATCCAGACCTGTGACCCTGTATCCTTTTTTTGCCAACCGATTGGATATCCTGCCATAACCGCAGGGAGCGTCCAAAATTTTCACACTCCTATCCTTAACATATCTACCAATAATCGAAACTTCCTTTCTGCTCCTCTCCGACGATATCGTGTCCTGACATTCTTTTAAAAATTCCTCCCCCCAAAAACCGCTTTCTTCAGAATGCCAATCCTCGTGATTTTTCAATATTTCTTTTATATAACCCTCCTGATAATCGCTATATTGGAACCTGTCATTAATATTCCTGTCAAAAAACTCGAAAGGATCAACCTCTAAAACATCAAGGAACTTTTTCAACACGTTAACGGAAGGATTGCGCCTGCCACTTTCAATGCTACTAACATAAGCCTTAGTAACGCTCAAATTTCGCGCCAAGTCGTTCTGCGAAAGCTTTTTCAGTTTCCGCTGTTCACGCAATTTGGTGCCTATACGCTTAGTAATTCCTTCCATACAAGGTTAACTTATAAGTATACTTACTTTGTCACAAAAAATCACCTTTGTCAAAACTGATAAAACTAACGCTCCTAAAAATTGATGATGCTTCTCCCCTTCTCATTTTGAATAAAAATATGCTACTATACTATATTGACTCAAATATATGCCACAATTCAATTTCCAATCAGCATATTCACCTTCTGGCGACCAACCGCAAGCCATCAAAAAGCTGGTAAACGGTCTAAAAAAAGGCATGCGCGAACAGACACTCTTGGGAGTCACGGGTTCGGGCAAGACTTTTACTATGGCCAAAATAGTCGAAGCTGTCCAACGACCGACTTTAATCATTTCCCACAACAAAACCCTGGCCGCCCAACTCTACGGCGAGTTTCGCCATTTTTTTCCTGATAACGCCGTACATTATTTCGTTTCGTACTACGACTACTACCAACCAGAAGCCTACATCCCTCAAAGCGATACTTACATAGAAAAAGAAGCGACCATCAACCAAGAAATAGATCGTCTGCGCCACGCCGCCACCCAATCACTTCTGAATCGCAGTGACGTGCTCATCGTTGCCTCTGTTTCCTGCATTTACGGTTTGGGCGAAAAAGCTGATTATGAAGCGTTGAGCCGCAGCTTTGCCGTCGGACAGATCGTCAAGCGCAACGACCTCTTGCTGCAGTTAATCCGCCTGCAATACGAACGCAACGACGCTGAATTCAAGCGCGGCCAGTTCCGCGTAAAAGGAGAGTCGATCGATATCCACCTGGCCACTGGTGAGGCTATGGTGCGTATCCTGATGTACGGCGATACGATCGACAAGATAACCGTCTTTAACATTCTGCCTGGCAAAGAACTGCCTTGGGCAGAAAATTATTCCATAAAGAAGGGACAAAATTTAGAAGGCATCAGAATATTGCCGGCCAAACATTTCATGACACCTGAAGATCGCCTTCACGCTGCTATGGAAACCATTAAAGCGGAATTGAATACGCGCTTGAAAGAGCTGACTAAGCTCGGCAAAGACGTGGAAGCTTACCGCTTGCAGAAAAAAACCAACTACGACCTAGAAATGATAGAGCAGGTAGGCTATTGCAACGGCATCGAGAATTACTCGCGCCACCTTTCCGGCCGCAACCCTGGCGAACCGCCTGCCACGCTCATAGATTTCTTTCCTAAAGACTTTCTAATAATGATCGACGAATCACACGTCAGTTTGCCGCAGATAGGCGGCATGTACGCTGGCGACCAGTCGCGCAAGCAGAACCTGATCGACTACGGCTTCCGCTTGCCATCGGCCCGCGACAACCGCCCGTTGAACTTCGAAGAATTCATGGGCAAGGTCAACCAGGTTATCTACGTCAGCGCCACGCCAGGTAATTTCGAAACCAAGAACTCGGAGCAGATCGTTGAGCAGATCGTCCGTCCGACCGGCTTGCTTGACCCGATCGTCGAAGTCCGTCCAAGCAAAGGCCAGATTCAGGATTTGATCAAGGAGATAGAGATGACAGTGGCCAAAGGCCAGCGCGTTCTAGCTACCACCCTTACCAAAAGAATGGCTGAGGAGTTGTCGGCTTACCTAGCTGAGCACAAAATCAAAGTCCAATACCTGCATAGCGAAATCGACACGCTGGAAAGAGTGAACATCCTGCACGACCTGCGATCCGGCAAGTACGACGTCCTGGTCGGCATCAATCTCTTGCGAGAAGGCTTAGATTTGCCGGAAGTATCGCTCGTGGCCATCCTTGATGCCGACATGTCCGGCTTCTTGCGCAACGAAACCTCGCTCGTCCAAACTATGGGACGCGCCGCCCGTCACGTCGAAGGCAGAGTTATCATGTATGGCGACAAGATCACGCCAGCCATGCGCTACGCCATCAACGAAACCAAACGCCGCCGCAAGATCCAGGAAGCTTACAACATCAAACACAACATCACGCCCGAATCGACCAAAGCCCGTTTCCACGAAAGCATGTTATAAATACATACTAAAAAGCCAGCGAAATAGCTGGCTTTTTAGTATATAAACGTAATCTCAAAAAAAATCGGCCCGGATTTTACATCCGGGCCTTGTCTTGAAAAAACTAGCCCCCTTAGTTAGCGGGGCATCTTACGCATGCGAAGCTGGCGGGGTTGGCCCAAAGTTGGGGTAATGGAATATCGCCTTGGCATTTGACGCAAACGCCGTAAGTACCCTGTGCGAGGCGTTGCAATGCCCCGACGATTTGGAGAATCTTCCTGAAGCAGGAATTTTCCCAGCCTACTACGACTGTTCGGTCGACAAGCGAGCTTGTGTCGCGGTCGCAGGGGTGATGCTTGGCAATTACTCCGTCTTCGCCGTCGCCGATATTCAACTCCTTGAATCTGCCTGTTGCCATTTTGTAGTTGTGCACCGCTTCTTCGAACATGGGAATCAGAGTGTCTTCCGGCTGACGGTGTTTGCTGCACCGCGTCAGATAAGGATTGTCGAGCAGCTCGACAAGAGGAATCTCAATGCCGCATTCTTCGCAGAAACCGTATTTTCCGGCTTCGATGCGATGGAAAACGCCGTCTTTGGCGCTGACCAATACAGCTGACAAATCGCCGCGGACCCGGTCGAAAAGACTGAGAATTTCCGTGTTTCGGCTATCAACCAGGTTAAGGGCAAAAATCCTCAGATTCTCAGGCAACTGCATAACATGCTTTTGCATCGTGTACTCCTCCTCTTTAAATTACCTCATTCTAGATGAGGTTTGATGTGCTCAAAAAATCTTGAGCAAGGCCGGAAACCCTTGCTTTTGTCTGGCCGAGGCCCCTGGCTTTGCTCAAGATCTGCAATGTAAAATGAGCTAAAAACATTGACAAAATATTAACATATTTAACATGTTTTGTCAATGTTTTACTTTATTTAGCCTATACTAGCCAAAAAGAAACATAGATAACAATCTGCCCCATAACCCTGTCGAGACCACTTCAAAAAAATCAGCCCACAATATCAAAAGGCCGGCATTAGAGTTTCCGGCCTTGTTGACGTAATATAATTTTCAGCGAGTCTACTTCACCATTAACGGCATAATAGTGCCGCCATCGTTGGCGTTGGAAAAACCGGGCAACACGACCGTGCTTACGCTCGTCAGGTCGGAGATACGGTTGATCTTGACCTGAGCCGGAGTCAAAGTATAGAGATAATCGCCGATGTAGAGTGATTTGGCGCCGCCGTAGTAGCCTTGATCAATCTGGACGCGCCCCCGCTCAGTGATCTGCTTGTTTGACAGGTCGAGTACCGACACCCCAGAGAAATCTCCTGCGTAATCTTCCTTCTCTGAAAGGCTCACCGGCAGGAAAAGTAGCTTGCGGCCAGACGCATAGACGAACTGCTTGTGATTATCCAAGGCCGTCGAATAGCTGCCGGCCCGACCTAGAGAGAGGCTGGCTAGTGTCTTTGGCGCGGCCACGTCACTGACGTCGAACAAAGCGATCTTCAGGCCTCGCACTCGCCCCTGTTCGTCTGCATCACGGCCTAAGCCGATCAAGGTGCCGTCGTCATATGGGTGGAGATAGGTCGAAAAACCAGGCAGTTTAAGCTCACCCACAGCCTTAGGCGCTTCACCTGACAAATCGATGACGAACAGCGGATCAACCTGTTTGAAGGTTACTAGATAAAGACGGTCGCCGATGAAACGAGCTGAGTACATGCGCTCACCTGGTGCCAAATTTTCCAGACTCGACACTGGCTTAAGCTGGCCATCGAGGACGTAGACGTTAGAATAAGAACTATTCTGGTCGTCCGTGGCCAGCACGCTCCAAGTGCGCTGCTTGGTAGTAGCGATATAGAATTTGCCGTCACGTTCATTCATGGCGAACTGGTTCAATACCTGGCCAGGTACGCTGCCCTCTGACTGGTAACTGACCTTACCTTGCTTCAAGGCGATCTTATGAATAACAGTCTTAGTCAATTCCTTGGCAATGTCGCCATAGGCAGCATTGGCACGCTCCTTGATCAGCGTGCCGAGCTCCCTAAGTTCAGCCTCCGGCCAGGTCGCCGCCTCGGCTTGAGCTAGAGCTAAAATCTTAGCGCGCTTCTCGTAGTCAGGCATGATCTGTGGATCAACAGCCTCGATAGCCAGAATCTTGGACTGCGTCTCGGACGTAAACTTGCTAAAAGCTTCTACTCGGCCGATCTCATAAAGAAGATCATCCTCGCTCACGTATTTCTCATAAGTGACGTAGAAGTTGTCGGCCGAAGCGTAAACCGCGCCAGTGCCAGGCAACATAAAATGTTCGCTCGACACTGCCTCGTCACCGGCTGCGAGAGGCACGGCGACCAAAGAAACTAGATTGGTGCTGTTATAAGGAGTATCAAAATAATAAGGCAAGCGGCTGTCAGCCACCAGCTTCTTGTTGATAAAATACGATGGCAACGGCTGATCGGCAGTGCGCGAGTAATCATTAATTACCAAATACAAGTAGCCCCCAATCAGGCGCGACTCGGCATAGCTGCCGTCGAGCTTAACATCCTTGGCCAATTTCGGCGCGGCCGGATCGGAAATATCGTAGGTCTTGATGTAAGTCACGGCCTTGGAGCGGTAGTAGCTCCAAAAACGCGCAACGGCGCCGGAAAAAAGATTTTCTGTCAGATACTCCTGACCAATGACTGTCAAACGGTTATTTTCCAGATAAAGCTCTGTCGGGTTGCCGCTTTCAAACGAGATGCTGGCAACTACTTTGGCCGGATCGGCAGGCAGAGCTGAAATGACTTGTACGCTGTTACCTGCAATATAGTAAATGTTTTTGCCGTCTGTCTTGGCCTGGTCGGCCTCGTCAACACCTGCTACTTGGACGTTAGTCTGTGAGTAGTCGTCTGTGCTGACATTGCTAACCTCAGCAGACTTGCCAGCGAAATTATCCGCCAGAGCGGTTGGGGCAGCTGCGGCCGCACCATCAAGCGCCATGAACATGCCGCCGCGCAAATATGAAGAACTGTTGGACTGATGACTATTGAGGAATTTTTTATACTCATCCAAACTGGCGAAACGCTTCAGCTGATCATTGCCCTGCACCTTAGCGAACTTGGCCAAAAGCGCCTGAGGACGTGCATCCGCGGCTTTGGGCGGAACGGCAGCGGCCTGACGGACGGCCCGCAATTTGCCAGTGCCGCGCGGGTCGTAACCCTGGACCAGTTCTAACTTATCTTTATTCCGGTCGCCATCGGTGTCAGCCTTCTTCGGATCAGTTCCGAACCAAGCCTCCCATTGATCTGGCAAACCGTCGCGATCAGTATCGCGTCCAGTCGGCTTAGCCAAGTTAAGGGTTTGTCGCTTGACCTTTTTAAGATCAACCTTGAGACGCTTAAGATTGGCACCCAACTCAGCCGTCTTATCTTGTCCCAGATACATGGCGACTTCTTTGCCAGCTGGCTTCAGCCAATACTGTTTTGGCTCTTTGACATAAATGAGCAGCTCGGGCGACGCCGGTTTACCCGCTGCTTGTGCCGGTAAAAACGCCGGCAGCAAAGCCGCACCAGCA
>JAAXVE010000152.1 GCA_013335665.1 Candidatus Falkowiibacteriota bacterium | reverse complement strand
TTTGAATGACCCGAAGAAAATATTGTTCAGATCCGATGAGCCGATTTTTGAACCAGCCGAAGATTATGAAATGAGCGGTATGGTCGACGTTTTACCTGGTGGGTTGAAAGGTATGCAGAAAATGTTAGAAAGTGAACTGAAGGAGTTCCTCGCTGCCGCAGATAAAGACGGGACAATGCCGAGGGTTACATTTTGCTGCGGCGCCGTGGTCGTTGATGGTGTTTTACGAATTTATTATGGAGCCAGCGACTCGGTCATCTGCACTGCTAGTGCGATGATGGATGACGTTTTAGGCTTGGTAAAATATTAATTATCATAATTAGGTCGTATGGATATAATTAAAGACCCGCATCAATTGATTCAGGAGTTGATAGATTTGCAGAATGCTTATGCCAAAACCTATCGTGCTATGGTGACAGGAGAAAGACTAAACCATGGGCTGAAAAACGATGAAGAGATAGATGTTGTCTCGGAAAGGCTGCGCGAGCCGCTACTTGAGCATGTGGGCCATTTGCCGATGATAGCTAGCTTCTTGTACCCGTACATAGAAAATAAAGGCAAAGTTGATTTAGGACGAACTTTAATCATGCTTTCTATTCATGATATAGGAGAGACGGTGGTGGGTGATATGCTGTCTTTCAAGAAAACAGCCGAACATGCGAGCAATGAGCGACTGGCAGCGCTTGATATCTTGCCTGAAGAACTTGTGCCATACTATGAAGAGCATGAAGCGGGTGAGAGTTTTGATGCCAAATTCGCCAAGGCGATTGATACGATTGCGCCGTTTTTGCATGAGCTTTCAATGCCAAATCTGACACGGACGCGTTTTGCGGTGCACGGCTTCGATAGTGAGAAAATAGAAAAAAAGAAGCGGCCCCTTTTCTTGTGGGACTCGGTTTTGTTGGGGATATTCGAAAGATCCCTAGATGCTTTTAGACAGATTGAACGTGGAGAACCCACAGGTTTTGTCACGACGGTAGATTTGAAATAGACAAAACAATAAAATCGAGCTTAGACTGCGCTGTTTACTATTGACAAAAATTAATAATTGTGCTATTAAGCATGTACCAAATAGCAGTACATTTTTTAACACCCCTTAAAGGGTGATCAAACAACGGAGGTTGCTCAAGTGAAAGAAAATGCTCAGGTAGCAGTAATTTTAGGATGTTTCGGATTTATCAGGGTTGACGGCTTGCGGTGCGTTCCGCTTATCGGCGACGAGTTTCTTATTTCCAGAAATCCTGGTGAGAGTTACCGTTACCGCAGCAATAACGGAATCATGGCCATTGCCTGTCCTGAAGGAGATGTTTGGATTGGCCAGCCTGGCGTGTTGTCGCCTGAAGCGTTCCGCATGTTCGAACCGGTCAGCAAGAGCATTAACGTGCCTTGCTCCAACCAGGAGCGAATCAGCACCTGCGACTTGATCGCAAGAAATACGGACCCCAACTGGATACCGCCCTACCACATGTCAGAAGAGGCCAGGCGCGCTGGCTTTACTGGCAATTAAACCCGTTAATTCTTACCCGCTTGTCCAAGACAGGCGGTTTTTTGTTTGTGACGGAGCGCCTTGTTCGCTATTTAATCTGGACAATTTTTGGCAACCGTGTTAATATTTTTTGATTTGTTATGTATAAAACGTTCTTTTTTATGTCAAAATTTGGGAGGTGTAGCTGTGGGATTATTCAGAAAGTTTGGACGTAATGCTGTTCCTGGGCGCAAGCTAAGCGAAATCGAGGTTTTCAATCAAGGGTCAATTGCAGTGGTTCTCATTGACATGCAGGACGAATACGTCTGCAAGCTAAGAAATGGTGAGTCGAAGCGTATTATTCCCAACCAAGTTACCGTGTTAAAATATTGTAACAAAATGAACATCCCCGTGATTGTTCTGGAATATAGGGGGTGCGGTAATACGCTCACAGGTTTAATGAAAGAGGCGCGGAAAAATCGAAAATTCAAATTATTTATCAAGGATTATAATAGCGGATTTAGGATGCCGGAGCTTAATGAGTATTTGCAAGAGTTGGGCGTTAAGAAGATATTTTTCATGGGAATTAACGCTGATTGGTGTGTAAAAGACACTGCAGAAGATGCTTTGAAGTACGGCTATGAAATAATGACAAGTAACGAAGTTATTTCTGGACAAGACCATCATCGACGTGATAACAACGTACCGTGGTTTGTAAATAATGGCTGTTATCTCCACTCAGTCTCCGCACTGGCAACAGTTTTGGAGCATGATCGCTCATAAAACATCAAACGTGAAACCAACCTTTAAATCACGGACCGGCATAGCCTGGTCCTTTTTATTTTTTGACAGTTGTATGCTATTTTGAAAATAAGAATGTGCGTACAAACCATGGGTTTGCGCGAGTTGTCTAATTATTTAAAAGTTTTTATGGCAAATCAGTTATCCCAGGATTTGGGGAGGATTTTAGAAGAAAAATTCCCTAAGGATATTGTGGAAAAATTCAGGCAGCGTATGGTGGATGATAAGCTGACAAAACAAGAAAATCCGCAAAGCCATTTTTGCGTTTATTTTGCGGCATGCGATTTTGACTCAAAACAAGTTTTTATGGGGCATCATATCAAGTCCGGCTTGTGGCTATTTA
>JAAXVE010000151.1 GCA_013335665.1 Candidatus Falkowiibacteriota bacterium | reverse complement strand
CTGGTTTTTTTGCTACCGGTTTTTTGGCGACAACTTTCTTTTTAGCCGGAGCTTTCTTTGCTACCTTCTTTGGGGCAGCTTTCTTTGCGACCGGCTTTTTTACTGCTTTTTTTACGATCTTTTTAGCAGCTGGTTTTTTTGCGGTTGCCATTATATTTCACCTCCTTCCTTGTTCGTTGCGCGTATGCAACGATGATTAGTCTTGCTTTAATTATAAAGAAAAAACACTGAAGCAACAATAGCAAATCGCATTGCAAGAAAAAAAATAATAAGTGACTGGGTCTTAATTTTTTTTTAATCTTCACATACTATGATAAAAATATATTTCGTACAATTATAGAAAGTCGGAGCAACGTACATGATAAATAAAACTTTGCTTTTCCAGGATCAGAAAAGATAAAGTGCAAGTAATTGTATTGGGTTGGGTAAAAAAATGCTAGAAGTATTAATTAATTTGCCTAATATTAGGTTAAAATATTATTTAATAGCAAACAACTATTGACAACTTTATATACATGTGCTAAGATAACAAATCAGTTTGAAAACAGAAAAAACCAAGGCCATTTTAAGCGGGCTAGGCACGACAAGCATGGGGATTTTCTTTCTAGGAATTGCTTGGTGAATAACTGGGTGTCTCCTAGAGGAAATTTTCTTGCCTACCCGCTTAAGATGGTCTTTTGTTTTAGAAAAAAAAGCACCGGCTAAATCGCCGGTGCTTTTGATTTATCAACAGGTTTAGTTTTTTGTCGTAGACGATGAGCTGCTCGTCGTAGGTTTTGCAGAGTTAGTTGCTGCCGGCGATGAAGAAGCGGTCGCTGGAGTTGTACTGGCGGTTAGTGACTTTACTCCGATCAAACACACCTCTTGCCATGGCACGTAGTGGGAAGAAAACTTTTTCTTTTTAATCTCTCCGCTGGCATAAGTAACGGTGTAATCGAAGAAGGCATCGGCACCGTTGTGGGCTTTTTCTGAACATTTCTTTACGCCAGGTTTCAGAGTTGTCGTTTCGATTATTTTTGCAGGCTTCGGTTTGACGATATTGTAAATTGTCGGATAGGTCCTGGTGGCGACTCGGCCATCCCTGGTCCCCCAGAAATCGAAATATAAGTCGTTGCCTTGGATGCGCGATTGGATGAGGATGTAGTTGTTGGTATCGTTTAGGAATTTAAGATCTGGTGAAGGATCATAGATGGTCGCGTCAGTGCCGGCTGGTTCGTAGTAGCCGACACGGTATGAATGATTGCGGCGTTCGACAATTGGCAGGCCGCTATCCAATGCTGCTCGGAACATAGTGGTGCCGACTTGGCATAAACCGCCGCCGAATTCTGGAAGCGTCTTATTACCTTTGATAACGAGCTCTGGAAAATACCCGCCGGCCGCATCAATCGATCCAAGGTTGCTAACAACTGAAAAAGTTTGTCCGGGTTTGATTAATAGTCCGCTTAGATAATTAGCGCCCGTTCGGATGTTCTTGCGTCTATTGGTCGGTGATCCTGAAAAACTTGAATGACCAGTGCCGATAATTTCGGTCACACCTAAATTATCAGTCGATGTTGAAGCGGTTTGGCTAATCAGTTTCTTTACTGGTAGCTCGAATACACTTTGTTTTTGTTCAATCAGCCCATTTTCAATGATGTTCAAGCTGGCATCTTGATCTATAGTTTGCCCGTCTTTGCTTGACTGAAAGGCTGTCACCCGACCATTAACTATATTAAACTTCGCGTCCTCTTCCGGTTTGTCGAAGTCTTTAGCAATTTTATCTGTTAGATACTTTTTTGTTGCATCACGGTTAAGACCCAAGATAACTAAGTTAGAATTATTTGTTGTCGCTTTCTTAAGACCCAACCAGTAACCAAGCTGGCTTTTATCAACAGTCCAGCTTGAACTTGCTGCCTTTAACGTAAGCGGGGCAAGGTTTAATATTTCCGTTGCCAGCTTATCCGCATTAGCGATGTTCTGCTTGCGAATTGAAGGGAGCTGATTGACGATTCTGAGTTTTACCGGGCTGAAGTCGAGCCAGAATAACCTGAAGCTGAGTTGTGTTAGAGCCTGATCGAGGTCAAAAGCTTGCCCGGCTTTTTCTGGCTCAATCTTGAAGTAGGCATCATTAGTCGGATGTGGATTGAAAACCAATTTTGCATCTTGCCCTGGCAGTTCAAGATTGGAAAAATTTTTGCTGATGAATTTTTTTATCTCATTCTGATTGATGGCATAGCTCAGTTCGATGGGGTGTCCAAACATCATTGCCCCGAGCCTGGTTTTGAATTTGACCAGCCAGCCACCTTGCTGGGCAAGAGCTAACGCATCTGCGATAGTTTGTTCTTGGTCGATATCTATCAAGCTGTATGCCACGTCACTGTCGGAAGAAGAGATTATCGGATAAAGCTTGGCCGCTTGTTTGTTGTAACGGAATTCGATGCCATTCTGGTCAAGGTAATTGATTTTTGAATTAAGCAGCTGGCGCAATTCTTCAGCTGTGTACCCGCTGATGTCTATTTTACCTAAAGTGACACCTTTAAAAACTCTGTTTTGGTAAGAGTAAGCGTACCAGGCATAAGTAAGGCCTGCGATCAGAATTAAGCTAAAAAAAATGATTGCCGCAGCAAGCAA
>JAAXVE010000044.1 GCA_013335665.1 Candidatus Falkowiibacteriota bacterium | reverse complement strand
CTTGGATGCTAGCGCCTTTAAAATCGCTGAATTCTGATAGGGCCATCTTTACAGCGTCCGGTCCGCCATCAAGACTTAGCTTGATTGCCCGATTATAAGTCTTGGATATCTGCTGGCCCGCTTGATTGATAGCCTTGATCACGAAATCAAGTTCCTTGCCATTCTGATCGGCTGGCGGGCGCGGCGGCATGAACATTACGCCTACGATCGTAAAGCCGTTAGAATTATAACCGACAAAAATCGTGTTCGATTCTGCGACTTTTACATACTGATAAACCTCTTCGCCCGAACCGTTGACAATCAGTTGTCTATCATAGAGGGCACCATAGAAATAGCTGCCACCCTCTTTAATGCTGACGCTATAATTTCCTTGCTGGTCAAAATCGCTATTCATCTCTGCGAAACTCTTGCCTGCATCTTTACGGAATATCTTAAAATATGAACTGGTGGAGTTGGTTGGCGTCAAGACAATATTGAACAAGTTGGCGTCAGTGCGATCCGCCCTGATGTTCAATGAAGGATTTGGGTTGTTGTCTGCTGCAAAACTGAGAAAAAAACTGCCTGCCGTCTGCTGATTGACACGATTCTCACCAGGCGTTGTCGTCAGGTCGAATTCTGCCGAAGCGTGATCGACTATTTCTGCTTGTGTATCAGCAGCCAGTGCTGCATTTATGAAACTGTAAGCTGCTACTTGGGGATTCTGATTGTACTTAACGACAAAGCTAAGCAATTGGGCGTCGCCTGGGGCGATATCGTCAGGCAGGGCGATCTTGGCTTCGGTCGTAGTCCCCTGTTTGATCAGCTCTAAACCGCTAGTAGAAGCTACTTCCAAATCACCAGGAAGAAAAATTGAAGCTGTTGGTTGGTAAGCGATAGCTGATCCGGTATTTTCTAAGCTGACGGTAAGACGGATGTAATTGTCGCCGGTCGGCGAGAGTTGTTGCACGGCCAACTTCTCCCCGGTCGACTCGCCGATAATCTCGGCTTCGTATTTGGCTTGCAGATCAGCGCCTGCGGCCCGGGCGATGCGATATTGCGGATCGCTCATCCGAGACGTCTTTGCGAACGAGAAATTGTCGACATAAAGGCTTCTCAAATTCTGATTAACCTTGTTCTCGCCGTAAGACAAATAAGCTGAATGCGATTTTGCCAAAAGATAAAGAACTGACGTGTCCGGTGCGTTCGATTGCGGAATCGGGAAACGGGTTATGCCGTTATCCGCCAGACTAATGGTGATCTTCTTGGTGCCGCTTGCTGTGGCCTCGGTCGCAAAGGCGAAATCCTGGCCGAAGCCTGCGTCATCGTAAAGCTCCTTCATGTTTATCTGGCGCTTTGCCGGATTGTTGGCGACCGATCGGAAATTCTGCAGTTCTGACCACGTAATACGTTTGACTGTTTGCGGTTCGACACCGGCTGGCATTTCATCGACTACTGAAATGTTTTGCGAATAACCGCTCGCTCTATAAGCCTTGCCTGTCATGGTGCCGTGACCAGGACCGTAAGGCACGCCGAAGCGGATACTCGGCAAACCGAGGACATAATCATGAGACACCGGATCATTCTCATGCCCTGGGTATTTATCAAAGAACTTTGGTATTAAAGAAACGCCAATATCGTAGGTTTTGCCACGCAGGTTGTCGGGCAGGTTGCTGGATACTTTCAAATCAAGATAATAACTGCCCTTAAAGCCATCGCGGATTGTGGTTACGTTAATATTGTCAAAGTCGAACAAGATGCCAGGCGTGGCGATATTGTGGGTCGAAGGCGTGATTTGGACATAATCGCTGATTTCGGCAGGAATCGACAAACTTAAGAAATTGAAACTTGTCGGCTGTTTGATAGCGTGCTTGGTCTTGGACAAAAGATCGTTAGCGCTGATCGCCTCAGGTGGCAGGTCGGTTGACTCAATTGCCATCTGTCCATCTGCGCTTTTTATCAAGTTCCAATCATATCCGGAATTATTGAACAACTCAAGCTTGATCGAAGTCTTGTCTCCAGGATTAAGAATGCTGCCGTTTGCTTTAAGATTGTTAGCCACGCCAACCTGCACCGAGGTGACTGCATCGCCGTAGCCGTAGTTCTTCAAATAAGGCGACTCGGTAAATTCACGGTTGTATTCGTCGGGGTCGGTGACAGTTATTAAATGATAAATATCGGCATTGAAAGTCGGCACTTCAACCGGAATAATCTCCTTGCTCATCGACAAGCGGCTTTGGATTGCTTCAACGACATTAACCACATTGTCGAGCACCAAGAATGAGTTCGGTCCGTTGGCCGGATTCCAGAAAGTGAAACGTCCACCGTCATTGATTTTGGCAAAGCCTTCGAAATTGACCCCGCTGATTGGATCAAGCTGCGAAACAATATTGATCGTTTCTTTGGCACCGCCACGCAGGCCTACCCCGAAGTAAAGCCAATCTTTGGCATCGGTCTTGACCACGTTATTGAACTCATGAATCGTGGCTGGATCGTAATAAAGGCTATTACAATCGAAGCTGGTCAAGCGTGCATCATTTTTGGTCAAGTCAGGCGCGATTGGAACGACGTTGTTCTCATAAACATTGTTTGGGTAAACGATATTCGGATTATTCGGATCAACTTTGGCACGGCTGCGATTGAATAGGCAGGAGTAAATATTCTTCATAGCAGCATCGGCATAGGGATCGGCTTGGCCAAGCTGATCGATCCAGGCCATTTTACCAGACAATAACGAGCTTTTATCAACAGAAATGGTGTTCGAAGTCGATTGCCCGGCTAGCAGGGTGTCATCTTTGTTCTGCAAATTATCGCTCATCCAGCCAGTAATCTTCTGTCTGTCAACTGAATAGAATTGCGATTGATAATTAGGATCATACGACAACCCGTAACCTAATCCTTTGTAAATAGGCTGGGCGACGATGTTGTGGGGGCGCAAAATACCGTTGCGGACATTGTCTAGATTCGGCAAGAGATTGTCCATGTGATATGGATAACCCTTAGAAAAGGCATTGTCGTCATAATCGTAATGCGTCAGGCTCCACATCGACTCATCGATATAATTTGTCGGAAAATAATCCGTAACTGCTTGTGACTGGTTCCAATTCCCTGTCTCGCCCGCTGGACGTCTGGATACTGTCGGCAAAGTACTTGAAGCTGCCGGGCAATCGCCGTCATGTTGGCATAGCGAACTAGTGGCAATCGCATCACGTTGGGATTGCGACAAAATCTGGTTACTAGCCATATCACCCTCTGTCTGATAGCAGGCGCCATAAGTCGATACGTTGGAGCGATGCAAATATGCGTTGCTTGAGGTGCCGGAATAAACCCAGGACGGGTCTGGCATAGTAAAATACTTGCTATAAAGATTGCTGGCCTGATTGCCGCTTATAAGAATCTCATTCGCTTTGCACACGGTCGGCTCGAAATACTTTGGGTAATTGTTAAAAAGTTTGATCTTATACAGCACTTCCGAACTGCGATCGCTTGACCACTCGAGCTGGCGCTGGCCAGTGCCCTTGTCGCGCATCTCGAAAGTAGTATTCATCATAAAGTTGCGCAATGGCGGAGGAATCGGCGGCACGTCTGGCATGACGGTACGGATCGGAGTCGACCATTGGCGCTTCCAGATGTCCTGATAATCGACTCTTGCAGTCTCCTGACTTGAGGGGATGACCTGTTTGATGCCGGTTTGGAGATATTCACGGAATGGAATCGAAGATGCACCAATATTGGAAAATGTCGAGAATGAGCCGTTGGCAAGGACTAATCCGGGGTCAGAAACAGGATGGTTCTCAGTGTAGGCATAAACCGTGCGATGCGAGACTAACTCTTGGATATAAACTCCATATCGGACGAACGGCTCGAAACTCTCGTATTTCTGAAAATAGCTCTGATCTGCTTGCGCACCCCTCTTCAGGCGAAACTTCATGATCAAGCTGGGCAATCTCAAGAACGGCTTCTTGCTCAAAGACAGGCTCGACGTGAATGTTACCGGAGTGTAAACGGCCATACTATCAGTCCTACCTAAATCATAATCTAATTTAGAAAGACTAGAAGTGATATTTATCGTGTTTTCAGTATCGAGTTCTTCCAGATTCAAACGCAAGACGTCAGGCTTGCCGTTTGTCTGGTCCGGCATCTTGCCCCGAATGAAATCAGCGGTAATCTGGCTGGTCGAGGCTTCATAAGTAATATTGCGAATTGCGACATGATCTGCTGAAAAAGTAATCAAGCCGTTCACGATCGGATCTTTAGAAAAATTAACCCCTTCAGGCAGTTGAAAAATGAAACGACCTCCTTTGGGCGTAGTCGCTTGGTCTAGTAAAAAATCAGCTGAATGCGCTTTGATAAACTGTACCTCAGGATAATCTTCATAGGCGCCGGTAGAGGTGCTGAAATGGGCTAAATCCGATGCTTGAGCAATCTGATCTTCGTCAGCGATCGGGAAAAGATAATGCGAAACTTTTACTTTGCCGCCGCTGTAATCAGTAATCTGACTCAAATCAACTTTGGTCTTACCGTGCTTACACTGAAGAGCGTTCTCATAATTATTAGCTTGTATGCCATTTGGCAGCGCGTCATTAAAATATCCTGCATGCAAGATGCCCTTACTGTCGCCGCAAGCCGAATTTTCATAACGGTCGATAGTCAGGTAGGCGTTCTTATCAGTAACACCCTCTGGCGTCGGATAGTTCTTGTTGGGATAAAAATATATGTCGTTGCGGGCAAAAATCAAATTCTTCTTGGCCACGGCGCCATTCTGCATTTCCTCCGGGATATTCCCTGCGTAAAAGCTTTGAGCACCGTCAGTTTTTGTCGTGTCCAGATATACCAACTGCCTTTGCGTCGCATGCTCGTAATAATCGCTGGCATCGGCATAATAAAGCTGTTTGGCAACGATGCCCTCATTGTTTACAGTATATGCATAATCCTTGCCGATAACGCGGCTAATGTCCTGATCGGCACAACCGGTCTGATCAGACAAACCAGCCTCGCTACGATTCATTAATATTGTCTTGACGGGCGTGTCCCAGTCGGCAGACAAAATAGAATCTGTGCATTTTAATGATTGGTAATCGATAACATCGTAGTCACGATCGCCCTCGACGTATTTGGTAAATGGAAAAATATAAGAACTAGTTCCCTTGCGTGTCTGGTAATAATCATTATTAAACTCTAGCGTATAAGCTAACGAGCCTTGGTTGTTGCCGTCAACCACTGGCGAGACCAACGGTACGACTGCCACATGCTCCACTTCATCTGCGTTAGTATCCTCTTTGTTTTCCGCAGTCAATACGTTGTCGATGTAATTTCCCTCGCCCTTGAGCGGATAAAAGCTCGACGGATCCGGATTGTACTCCGAGCGTATCTCTGCCCCGCGGTAAGCCGTCAGATAACGGCCGCCAGTGTAGGTCTTTTCGAACTCGCCGGAAGTTCGCACGTAATTAACCTGCCCGCTTGCAGCTAAAATACCCCATTTTCGCTGGGTAATTTGCGGGTCAGCGATTTTAAGCTTAAAAGAATAAGTGGTTGAGGCAAAACCGTTAAGGTTATCCACAGTGCAATCAATCTTGTATCCGTAAGTCGCATTCGCATACGATGACAAAACGCAGCCGGCTGGCAGAGTCTCCGGTTCTTCTACGGTAATGCCCTTGGCGATATACACTGTCGAGACGACATTGCTGATCGGCTGATCAAAGTAATTAACTATTTGCATCTGGCCGCCAAGATAGACGTTTGACTCTAAGGCAGGAATAACCGTCTCATCCAAAGACGGATTCGTCTTTTGCACCACCTTCAAGTTGGCGATAACATCTTTGGACATGGCACCAAAAACAGCATTCAGGACATACGGATAATAGTTCTCCGCACCAGAAGCTGGCTGGCCAGCCAAGACATACGCCTTGCCTTGACCGTACTTCTTCCAACCGACAGCCAAGGCGCTGCCTGCCGGACTGGTTGTTGATTTTAAAGTCGATCGATCCTGAAAATAATAATTAAGATCACCCAATAGATCTAGCTTTGCAGTTGCCACCAAGTCAGGATCATTGGCCGCGTCAATAAAAAACGAAGAAAGAAAATACGAATCATAGCTACCCCCTGCTGGCAGCTGACCCATCTGCAGCAAACGACTGTCAAAATCTGAACGGCCATTGAAACTTATTCTACCTCGATTGCTTTTATTCTTAATGATGACATCCTGGTTAACCGTTCCTGCAGTCAAAATTTCAGCTTGCTCAAGCAACCAACTTGATTTACCAGAAGAGATTACTACGCCGCCCTTATCAACAAAATCCTTGATCGCTGACAAGCCAGCCTGACCCAAATCTGCCAGTGTTTCTTTTTCTAAGCCGAAAGTCAGGTCAGGTAAAATCAAAACTTTGAAAAAAGGACTGCCGTAAGACAAGAGCTTACCGCTCTGAACATCGCCTGAATTAAGCATGACCAAGCTTGAAGCCTCTTTTGTCGGAAATTGATCGTCGTTCAAATATGATTGGTAGTCACTGAAACCATGAAAGCATTGCTCGTGCTTGCCTAAATAAGTGTGCAGAACGTGGCAATACGCTTCTGATTCGTAGGTTAAGTGTCGGTTCTGGCCATTAACCATCTTTGAGACGTCCAGGATGGCAACATGGCCGTCGTAAAGCGCGCGCGCCCTGCCCAAGTCGACAGTGGTCGATGATTTTATGAAATTAAAGATGTCTGCCGCTGCAGTTGGCATGGCCTCATCCTTCAGCTTGAAAACCGCTCCGTCATATGCAGCAGAGCTCGAACCGTCATCGTAAGAAAAATTTTCCGGATAAAGTAGAAAGTCGGAAGTGTAAGGCGATACTTTGCTCTCAATATATTGATAAGCGTGCTGAAGCTTAGTGTGATCACCACTATCAACTTGGCTTGCCCCAAGACCTATTACTGTTGAGTTGGCCAAACTGTTACCACTGCCGCTGTCCATGCCGGTAGTGAACTGACCAGCCACAACAGCTGGA
>JAAXVE010000150.1 GCA_013335665.1 Candidatus Falkowiibacteriota bacterium | reverse complement strand
CGAGAATCATAAAAACACGTAAACCACTATTTTATTGAGACTTAAAGAATTTCTTTCAGATGACCGCCGCATCGACAACTCGTCGGCACCGCTGGCGGACTTCAAGGCGCAATATAGTTCCGTTTAGCCTCGAAACTCAAATGTGTTGTTAAGTTGGGTTAGGATGCCAGGCCGGATGGATGTAGAGGGAGTAAGAGGATGAGTTGATAAACAGTTCGAGGAAAGAGATGCGTAGACGGTATCCATGATAGGCCTAATTAACCTGAGCTCTGGCCAATGTCGTTTTGAGAAGAAAGACAAGAGGATTCAGAACATGCCTGTCTTGGAATAAGTGTTCAGAGCTTGGTAAAATGGCTGATTGTTATTAATTGACTAACCATCAGTTGAAAATCAAATATTGAATACAGTATAAATATTTCATAGATGAACATCACCATAAAGTCTGCATAAGCATTTTATAACAGCACTAACTATTGATATTATTTTTGTATTATCAGTTTGCGAAATATTTTGTTTTCTCCCCAATAAATCTTGAAACCTTTGGATCAAGTATAATATCCTTTTGTCGAATTAATGTTTTCAATGTAATTCCTTCAAGTGATGTACAACGACTTAACGCAACGTATGTTTGTCCGTGAGTGAATGCACCACGCCCCAAATCAATTACAACATTATCAAAGGTCTGGCCTTGGCTTTTATGAATGGTAATTGCCCACGCAAGCTTAACAGGATATTGAGTGAATGAGCCTGTTACAATTGCCTCAATTTTTTTCTCCTCTTTGTTGTATTGGTACTCTATAACTTCCCAACTCGCCTTTTCAATCAAGTAGTTTGTACCATCAACCTCAACAGTCACATCATCTTCCGTGAGTTCGCTAACAAGTCCAAGCGTTCCATTTACCCATCTTTTTTGACTATCATTTTTTAACATCATAATTTGTGCTCCTTTTTTCAAAAATAATTTTGGCTCTGTTGGATAAGAAGTCTTGTCAAATTTGCCTGTAATTACCGCTGGATAGAAATACTCCTTTGATGGCAAACTGTTCATATGCTCCTGATTAACATCCTCTGCTATTTTGTTTGTGGTAGCAAGTGTAAGGCAAACATTTGTAGAATCAGGACTATGCGCCGGATTAAATCTAGCATTCAATAGTGAAAGTTCTTTCGCTGTAACCCTATTCTCACGAATGCAATTCAAAATATTTTTGAAATGTTCGTCTTTCTGCCTAAAAATAGTTTGCAGTTCTATGTATTCAAAACTTAAATCATCAAATACTTTAGCATTAAAGAAAAAAGGTCCACCATAATGTTCCTCAAAATACTCTGTCAGATCTTTACCAACAACCACCGGCGGCAGTTGATAAAGGTCACCAAAAAAAACCATCTGAACTCCCCCAAAGGGAATGTCTGATTTTCTGTTTAACCTTAACGAATGATCAATGCCATCTAGCAAATCAGCTCGAACCATTGAAATTTCATCTATCACTATCATATCGATCTTACTAAAAAGGTCTTGTCGGGTAAAGTCTCTTTGAATATTTTCTTTTTCAACAAGTTTTGGTTCAAATCGAAAAAAAGAATGAATTGTTGAGCCCTCAACATTGATTGCTGCTATTCCTGTTGGAGCTAAAACAATTACATTCTTTGTTGTGTTCTGTCTAAAGTATGTTAGCAAGGTTGACTTTCCTGTTCCCGCCTTTCCGGTAATGTAAGCACATTTGTTTGTAGTTTCCATAAGTTCAAACGCCTTTTTGAACTCTTCAGTTATTACAAGATCTTCTGGCAGTTTATTTTTTCTTTGATAAATTTTTTTTATTGGCTTAGGTATCTTCGGCAAATCTGAAGACCGGCTTCGCTGAATTGTCGGGGTTGACGGCGATTCAGTCGGCTTAGATTTTGCATTATTCCTAACACCAGAAAAAATGACGAAAAATATAACTGCCGCAATTACTAAAATTATAAGCCACATTATTTTTTGTAGTTTTTAATTAATCCTTATATGCGTAAATCTCCGTGCATCGTCATTGGGTTGTATATAACAGCTGCAATTACCCGTATACACCTTACTATCTATTTTTGAGCGAATAGACAAAACAAAGTCGCGCGATTATTTTAGCCGCCGAATAGCTGTATCATTTGTGCAGATGCCACTGCTTGAGTATAAGATCGATCTCATCATCTGAAAATCATGCGTGTAAGAAATACTACTGGTTATCCCCTGCCATCATCCTCAACATCGCCTCATACGCCACGCTCATCTCCATCTTGCGTCGCGCCATCACCTTTCGCGCCGTCTCGACGGCTTTGCCGATTTCGTACCGTTTCGTGCCGTCGTGACCGTCGCCCCAGCTAAATGACGGGACGTATTTCGCTGGCATTCCGTTGCCGAAGATGTTCGACGAAGTGCCGACCACCGTGCCGGTGTTGAAGCGGGCGCCGATGGAGCATTTCGAGTGCTCGCCCATGAGCAGGCCGAGGAACTGCTGGCCAGTGGCCATGTTGCCGTGCGTGGTCTCGATGCTCACCTGGCTGTAGTTGTTCTTGAGGTCGGAGGTGTCGGTGCCCGCGCCGAGGTTGCACCAGCTCGAAATGTAGGAGTGGCCGAGGAAGCCGTCGTGCTGCTTGTTCGAGA